>CAZKWG010000318.1:0-8632 GCA_964556105.1 uncultured Enterobacterales bacterium
CAAGGGGTATTCGCCGGCAGCGTGTTTTCGGGCCATTTCGCGGTATCGCTCCGAGGAGATCGTTGAAGTCCACCGCGTTGTGGGCGCGCAGCGCCTGCTGGTAGCGCTCGTAGACCCGCGGCGAGGGGTCGTTCAGATCGATGGGCTTGCCCGGGATCAGCGGGTGGGCGGCCAGCTCGGCGGGGCTCCAGAGGCGGTTCTTCGCCTGGTCGATGGCCCAGCGGATGCGACTGGTCGGGTACTTCTCCGCGTTGATGTTCAGCTCTTCGCTGACGTTCTTCAGCAGGCGCGCCTGATCGTCGCTGTCGTAGATGGTGAACGTCTTGCCGTAGCCCAGCGCCGGGATGTCCTGGCGCAGGAAGCGCGCGCAGGCGGCGTGGAAGGTGCTGACCAGGATGCGGCGCGCCTCGTCCCCGACCAGGGCGGCGACGCGCTCCTTCATCTCGTTCGCCGCCTTGTTCGTGAACGTGACGGCGAAGATCTCCCAGGGACGAACACCCTTTCGGAGCAGATGAGCCACGCGCCGGGTGATCACGCGCGTCTTGCCGGAGCCCGCGCCCGCGAGGATGAGCAGCGGCCCCTCGGTCAGCTCGACCGCGGCGCGCTGCTCGGCGTTCAGATCCGAGAACAGATCCTTCAAACCTTCTCCTTCAACGCCAGCTTGCGCGCGCGCAGCCGGGCGGCGCCGCCGGCGCGGTTCTCCTGGGCGCCCCGCGCGACGGCGATGGCGTCGTCCGGCACCTCCGAGACGATGACGGAGCCAGCGCCGACGATCGCGCCCTCTCCCACCGTGACGGGCGCCACCAGCGAGGTGTTCGAGCCGATGAAGGCGCGGGCGCCGATCCGGGTCTGGTGCTTCGCGAAGCCGTCATAATTGCAGGTGATGGTCCCGGCGCCGATATTGGCGTTCTCGCCAATCTCCGCGTCCCCCAGATAGCTGAGGTGGCTGGCCTTAGCGCCGGCGCCCAGGCGGGCCTTCTTCAGCTCGACGAAATTGCCCACCGCCGCGCGCGGGCCCAGCGCGCTGCCCGGCCGCAGGCGCGCGAAGGGTCCGGCCGAGGCGCCGATGCCCAGGCTCGAACCCTGCACGACGCTGTGCGCGTGGACGATGGCGCCCGCGCCGATGTGGGCGTCGTTCAGGATGGCGTAGGGCCCGACGCGCGCGCCGCCCTCCACCACGGTGCGCCCGGTGAGGATGGCGCCAGGCCCGATCTCCACGTCCTCGCCGAGCTGCACGTCGGGCTCGACCACGGTGGTGTCGGGGTCATGGAAGGTCACGCCCGCCAGGGCGTGGTCGCGCAGGATCCGCAGACGCAGCGCCTTCGTCGCCTCCGCCAGCGCCCAGCGGTCGTTGACCCCGAGCACCTCCAGCGGGTCCGGGTGGATCACGGCGCCCACCCGACCGCGGGCCGCCTCCAGCGCGTCCGTCAGGTAGATCTCGCCCTTCGGCGGGTGCGGCGCGAAGCCGGGGAGCACGGTGCGCAGCCAGGCGAGGTCGAAGGCGTAGACGCCCGTGTTGATCTCGTGGATGGCGCGGATCTCCGGGCTCGCCTCGGCGGCCTCGACGATGCGCTCCGGCCGACCGTCCGCGCCGCGCACCACCCGCCCGTACTCGGCAGGATCGCCCACGTAGGCGGTGAGCACGGTCACGAGGTTGTCCCCGTGCGCCGCGCGGAGCTGGGCGAGGGTGCTGGGGCGCAGGAGCGGGCAGTCGCCGGCCATCACCACCAGCACGCCCTGTGCCGGGAGCGCGTCGAGCGCGCAGAGCACGGCATGGCCGGTGCCCCGCGGCTCGTCCTGGCGCACGAAGCCCACGCCCGCGTCGGCGAGGGCCGCGCGCACCTCCTGCTCCTGGTGGTTCACGACCACCTGAACCTGGAAGCCCGCCTGCTGCGCCGCCGCGACCGGCCAGCCCACCATCGGCCGGCCGAGCAGGGGGTGAAGGACCTTGGCCAGCGCGGAGCGCATACGCGTTCCTCGCCCGGCCGCCAGGATGAGCGCGATATCGGACACTCGAAGCTCCACCTGCGTTGCCGCCCCCAGACGTAGCCCCCCCGACCCGCCGTCGCCAGGGTGAATCCACGCCAGCGAGAGGGTAGACTGTGCCAGCGGCGGCCCCACCTGAGCCCGCCGGAGGAAGGTCGCGATGAAGGCGCTCAAGGGTAAGGTGGTCTGCATCACGGGCGCGAGCCGGGGCCTCGGGCGGTGTATGGCCGAGGCCTTCGCCGAAGAAGGCGCGAGCCTCGTGCTCGGCGCGCGCAACATGCCGGAGCTCGACCTGCTGGCGAGCCGGCTCGGCGACGCGGTGGCGGTGCAGACCGACGTGCGCGTGGTCGAGGACGTCTTCCGCCTGGTCGACGCCGCCGAGGCGGAGTTCGGCAAGCTCGACGTGATGATCAACAACGCCGGGCTCGCCATCTACGGCCCCTTCGAGGACGTCACCGAGGGTGACTTCGACCTGATGATGGCCACCAACGTGAAGGGCGCCTTCTTCGGCTGCCAGGCGGCCTACCGCCTGATGAAGAAGCAGCAGAGCGGGCTCATCATCAACATCAGCTCGATCGCCGGCAAGTGGCACATGCCGAACGAGAGCGCCTACAACGCCAGCAAGTGGGCGCTGAACGGCTTCTCCGGCACCCTGCGCATGGAGGCGCAGCGCCACAACGTCCGCGTCACCACCGTCTGCCCCGGCGGCATCGACACCCCCTTCTGGGAGGGCATGGACTACGTGCCCTTCCCCGCCGATCGCATCGATCCGAAGCGGGACTTCCTCAAGCCGGAGGAGATCGCCAGGACCGTGGTGCACATCGCGAAGTCGTCCGAGCGCTACGCGGTGCCCGAGGTGATGATCCTGCCGATGATCCCGCAGCTTGGATGAGACCGGCTGGATGAGACAGGGCCGCGCGGCGCCGCAGGCCCTGCAGCCGTTGTGTTAGACGCCCCGGAACGGAGGACAGCATGCCGCAGGTTCCGCTCAAGCTGCGGGTGAACGGGGAGGACGTGGAGGTCCTCGCGCCGGCGCCCTTGACCCTGCTGGAGGTCCTGCGCTACAAGCTCGGGCTGACCGGCACCAAGCAGGGCTGCGACAAGGGCGACTGCGGCGCCTGCACGGTGCTCAGCGACGGCGAGCCGGTGCTGGCCTGCTGCACCCTGGCCGCCCTGTCCCAGGGCCACGAGATCACCACCATCGAGGCCATCCCGCTGAAGGTGCCGCGCGCCTTCGACGTGGCGGGCGCCCTGCAGTGCGGCTTCTGCCAGCCGGGGATGATCATCAGCGCGCACGCCCTGCTCGAGCACCAGCCCTGCCCGTCCGACCTGGAGATCCGCGAGGCGCTGGGCGGCAACCTCTGCCGCTGCACCGGCTACACCCGCATCTTCGAGGCGGTGAAGCTGGCCAGTCGCGAGCTAGATAATCTAGCCTCCGACCAGGTCCAGTGGCGGGTGCCCATGCGCTACGGCCCGCCGGCCGAGGGCTTCAACGTCATCGGCGCCCGCGCCCGCAAGGCGGACAGCATCAAGAAGGCCATCGGCGCCGAGATCTTCGCCGACGACATCCAGCTCCCGCGCATGGCCCACGGCCGCATCCTGCGCAGCCCCTTCCCCCACGCCCGCATCCGCGCCATCGACACCTCGAAGGCCAGCGCGCTGCCGGGCGTCTACGCCGTGCTGGTCGGCGCCGAGCTGCCCGTGCGCTACGGGATCATCCCCTGGACCCCCGATGAGCGCGCCCTGGCGTCCGACAAGGCCCGCTATGTCGGCGACGGGGTCGCGGCGGTGGCGGCGGTGGACGAAGAGACCGCCATCCGCGCCTGCGACCTCATCGAGGTGGACTACGAGGTCCTCCCGCCCGTCTTCGAGCCCGCCGCCGCGCTCGAGCCCGGCGCGCCGCTGGTGCACGACGTGGACTGGAAGGACCGGCCGCGCGCCGACAACCTGTGCAAGGAGGTCGATCTCGGCTTCGGCGACGTCGAGGACGGCTTCGCCCGCGCCGCGGCCATCGCCGAGGGCACCTGGCGCTACGAGGGCTCCACCCACGCGCCCATCGAGCCCCACTGCGCGATCGGCTCCTGGTCCCCGGACGGGATGCTCACGGTCTGGTCCTCCACCCAGGTCCCGCACTACCTGCACCGCGAGCTGGCCAAGGTCCTCGAGATCCCGCAGTCCCGCGTCCGCGTCATCCAGCCGGCGGTCGGCGGCGCCTTCGGCGGCAAGTCCGAGCCCTTCGACCTGGAGTTCTGCGTCGCCGCGCTGGCGAAGAAGGCCGGTCGCCCGGTGAAGATCCTCTACACCCGCGAGGAGGTCTTCTACAGCCACCGCGGCCGCCACCCCATGGACATGCGCTTCAAGGTGGGCGTCTCTCAGGACGGTCGCGTCACGGCCGTCGATTCGGACATCCTCATCGACGGCGGCGCCTACCACAGCTTCGGCCTGGTCACGAGCTACTACGCCGGCCAGCTCCTCACCGGGCCCGTCGCGTTCGAGACCTACCACTTCCGCGCGCGGCGGGTCTACACGAACAAGCCCTGCTGCGGCCCCAAGCGCGGGCACGGCTCGGTGCAGCCGCGCTTCGCCTTCGAGTGCGCGCTGGATGAAGCGGCCGAGCAGATCGGGATGGACCCCATCGAGATCCGCCGTCGCAACGCCATGAAGAGCGGGGAGCGCACCGTCAACGGCCAGCTCGTCCCCTCGACCGGCCTGAGCGAGTGCCTGGACATCGTCGAGGACCTCTCCGGCTGGAAGGAGCGGCGGGGCAAGCTGGGCTTCGGCCGCGGCCTGGGCGTGGGCTGCAGCATGTACATCTCCGGCACCGCCTACCCGATCTACCCGAACGACATGCCCCAGAGCGGGGTGGCCATCCGCGCCGACCGCTCGGGCCGCGTCACCGTGACCTGCGGCGCCTCGGAGATCGGCCAGGGCTCGGACGCCGTGCTCGCCACCATCGTCAGCGAGGAGACGGGCGTGCCGCCGGACGACGTGCTGGTCGTCTCGCACGACACCGACCTGACGCCGGTGGACCTGGGGGCCTACTCCAGCCGCGGCACCTACATGGTCGGCATCGCCGCGCAGGAGGCGGCCAGGAAGCTGCGCAAGCGCATCGTGGACGCCGTGGCGGCCCACTGGAAGACCGAGCCCGCCCAGGTCGGCGTGGCGCTGGGCTTCGTCTACGATCTCGGGGACGCGGCGCGCCAGCTCCCCATCGTCGCCGCGCTGCAGCTCGCCGAGGCGGCGACCGGCACCCTGGTGGACCACGGCGGCTACTGGACGCGCAAGCTGGGCGGCGAGTACCGGGGCGGCACCATCGGCGCCAGCCCCGCCTACTCCACCACCGCCCACGTCGCCGAGGTCACCGTCGATCCGGAGACCGGGGTGGTGCGCGTGGAGAAGGTCTGGGTGGCCCACGACTGCGGTCGCGCGCTCAACCCCCTGCTGGTGGAGGGCCAGATCGAGGGCTCGGTCTACATGGGCTGGGCCGAGGCGGTGATGGAGGCCCACCTCTTCGACGAGCGCGGCCTGCACACCGGCCCGAACCTGCTGGACTACCGCATCCCCACCGCGGTCGAGACGCCGGAGATCGTGGCGAAGATCGTCGAGACCATCGACCCGGGCGGCCCCTACGGCGCCAAAGAGGCGGGCGAGGGCCCGCTGCACGCGATCATCCCCGCCATCGCCAACGCCATCTACGACGCCGTCGGCGTGCGGCTGCGCCAGATCCCCTTCACGCCCGAGCGCGTGCTCGCCGCCCTGCGGGCGAAGCAGGAGGCCGCATGCTGAGGATGGACGGGTTCGAGGTCCTTCACGCCCGCTCTCCCGCAGAGGCGGTGACCCTTTACGCCGAGCGACCCGGCAGCATGTACATCGCCGGCGGCACCGACCTGCTGCCCAACCTGAAGCACCGCATCTTCTCGCCGCGCCAGGTCATCGGGCTCTCCGCCGCGCTGACCCAGGGCTGGTCGGTGGTCGAGGGCGAGGCCGGCGCGGTCGTCGAGATCGGCGCTGGCACGCGGCTCTCCCGCCTGGCTGGGCTCACGGCCCTCCCCGCGCTGGCCGCCGCCGCCGGCTCCGTCGCGGGGCCGCAGATCCGCAACATGGGCACGCTCGGCGGCAACGTGCTGCTGGACACCCGCTGCTTCTTCTACAACCAGACCGCCTTCTGGCGGAAGAGCCTCGGCTATTGCCTGAAGGCCGAAGGGGACTGGTGCCACGTCGTCGGCGGCCCGAAGACCTGCGTGGCGACCCAGTCCTCGGACACCGTGCCGGTGTTGCTGGCGTATGACGCGCGCTTGCGCCTGCTCAGCGCGAACGGCGCACGCGAGATCTCGCTGCGCGAGCTGTTCCGCTACGACGGCAAGGATCACCTGAAGCTGGAGGCCGGCGAGCTGCTCACCCACGTCCTGGTCCCCCTGCCGGCCGCGGGCAGCCAGAGCTCCTACCAGAAGCTGCGGACCCGCGGCAGCATCGACTTCCCGCTGCTGGGCGTCGCCATCGCCGCCCGCCTGGACGGCGACGCGCTCGCGGCGCTGGACATCGTCATCGGCGCCGTCAGCCCCGCCCCCAAGCCCATCCGCGGCCTCGAGGCCTTCCTGGGTCAGGCGCTGAGCCCAGAGCGCATCAGCGCCATCGCCGAGCTGGTCCAGAAGCAGACCCGCCCCCAGGGCTCCGTGCAGGGCGACGCGAGCTGGAGGCGCCAGATGGCCGCGCTCTACGTGCGGCGCGGGCTCGACGCCCTTTCCCCCCACACGGAGCCGCCATGAGCGCGACACAGAGCAGCGAGACCCCCAGCATGGTGATGGCCATCTACCGGCCCCTGCCCGGCCAGGAAGGCGGCCTGGACGAGGTGGTGCGCACCCATTGGAGCACGCTGGACAGCCAGGGCCTCGTCACCGCCCGCCGTCCGCTGCTCCTGCGCGCCTCGGACGGCACGATCCTGGAGATCTTCGAGTGGCGCTCGAAGGAGGCCATCGACGCCGCTCACACGAACGCGGTCGTCCTGGCCATGTGGGAGCGCTTCGCCGCGGTGTGCACCTACGGGAAGCTGTCGCAGCTCCCCGAGGTGGATCAGGTGTTCCCGGCCTTCGAGGCCCTCGCGCCCTGAGCGAGGGCCGAGCGCAGCGGCGGTGTCAGTCCCCGCCCTTCCGGACCGGACGCTCGTTGGGGCGGACGCCGGGACGGCCAGGGCGCTTCACCGTGGTGGTGCCGCCCTCGCCGTCGGTGGCCTTGACCTCGCCGTCGGCGGTGGTGGTGACGCTGGCGCCCGAGGCGCTCGTGGTCGAGGTGGAGCCATCCGCGCCCACCGTCACGGTGTTCCCGGCGCCATCGGTCACGACCGTCTTCCCGTCCGCGCCCACGGTGATCCCGGCCGCGCCAGACTTCGCGCTCGAGCTGGCGTCATCGGTCGCGGGCTTCGCGGCGCCGTCGTCCACGTCCTCCGCGCCATCGTTCGCCTCAGCGTCCTCGGCCCCCTCCGGCGCGACGACCTCGACGCCCTCTGCGCTGATGCTGGACATCTGGTCCTCGAGGAACCCACAGCCCAGCGCGATCATCAGCATTCCACCAAGGGTCAGGACCAGCTCTCCACGCATGACGGGACTCCTTGTTCGGACCTTCCTGAGGCCATCATCGAGATTTCACTTGCCGATCATCCGCGAACGGGCCACCTTCGGCGCGTCCGTGGAGCTGGACCAGCAGGCCGCGCCAGGGTAACCCGAAGGCGGCGCGCTGGGGAAGGAAGGATCCCGTGGTTCTCCTTTCCTCGGGCCCAGCCCTTGCCAGATCCTCTGTTCGGCGATAGCGGGCGCGCCGCGTACTGGGCGTCAGCTTCACGCTGCGTCTGTCCCCTCCGAGGCCACAGGAGCCACCGTGACTCCCGATATTCAACGCGTGCGCAACATCGGCATCAGCGCGCACATCGACTCGGGCAAGACCACTCTGACCGAGCGGATCCTGTACTACACCCAGCGAATCCACGCGATTCACGACGTCAAGGGCAAAGACGGCGTGGGCGCGAAGATGGACTTCATGGAGCTGGAGCGCGAGCGGGGGATCACGATCCAGTCCGCGGCCACGCACTGTGAGTGGGGCGAGACCCACGTCAACATCATCGACACCCCGGGACACGTGGACTTCACCATCGAGGTAGAGCGCGCGCTGCGCGTCCTCGATGGCGCCATCCTCGTCCTCTGCGCGGTGGCGGGCGTGCAGAGCCAGTCGATCACCGTCGACCGGCAGATGCGGCGCTACAACGTGCCGCGCATCGCCTTCGTCAACAAGTGCGACCGGCAGGGCGCCAACCCCTTCCGCGTCCGCGACCAGCTCCGCGAGAAGCTCCGGCTCAACGCGGTGCTCGTGCAGATCCCCATCGGCCTCGAAGAGAAGTTCGTGGGCGTGGTCGACCTCGTCACCATGCGCGCCAACTACTTCGAGGGCGAGCAGGGCCGGACCATCCGCGAGGAGGACATCCCCGAGGAGCTGGTCGAGCAGGCCGAGCAGTACCGCGAGGAGCTGCTGGACGCCGTCAGCATGTTCTCGGACGAGCTGACCGAGGCCATCCTCATGGAGTCGGTCACGCCCGACCTCATCCACGCCGCGATCCGCAAGGCGACCATCGCCCTGCAGCTCGTGCCGGTGACCATGG
>CAZKWG010000319.1:0-8617 GCA_964556105.1 uncultured Enterobacterales bacterium
GCAACTTTATGCCTGTGTCACCTTGACGACGAGGGGGCCACTTCATAGATGAAACCCCCAGATGGCGTCAGCGCCCGTGGTCGAGCCGTAGGTGGTTGCATGCCCCAGCGCGTTACGGAGCGCGGCGATCCCAACAAGGAGAACCGCCTGCGCACCGCGCAGTCCGTCTACGCCTCCTACAGCGAGCTGGAGGGCATGGAGGCCATCACGCGCTACCTCGACAGCACCCCTGGCGGAGACACGTACATCAACGCCCCTTACGTCGATGACGCCGCCGAGATCGTCTGGGGGCAGAACATCGTCAACCCCGTGGGTGAGGCAATAGACGACATCATCAGCTACCCCGGTGAGGTCAAGAACGAGCTGGAGCGCGGCTGGTACGAGCTGAACAACCCGTACAACTGGATCGACCTCAGCGGCGGCGGATACTACTGAGGCCTGCCATGCCCGACCCCTCCACCTCGTCCGCCCCACACTCCGGCCGCCTGCGCCGCGCCGCCCTGGGCTGCGCGCTCGCCCTCGGGCTGCCGGCCGGCCTGTTGTGGGCGATGATGCCGCGGCACCCCGAGGACGGCTTCGAGCGCCTGCCCGGCCTGCTCGAGCGCCCGAAGGACGTGGAGCGCCACGGCCGGATGACGGCGAGGTACTTCGAGCGGTCCGGCTGGGGTCCAAACGGGGGTGACAGCTTCGCCGTGCTGGAGGTGGACGGCGACCGGGTCGAAATCCCAGGTGGACACCTTGGCGTGATTGGCTTCGGGCCTTGGACGGGCAGCGGCGACGTGGGTGAGGCCGCCTACGTCTACCTGTACCACCGTGACCCTACGAAGCGCGGCTACCACGCCATCCAGCTCGTCGGCGACGAGCTGCGCTGGACCTGGCTGTGCGACAGCAAAGAGGGCCCCTTGGACTACTGGGAAGGGACGCGCCTCGTCATGGGATGTGGGGTCGTCTACGACGCGGTGACGGGCCGGATGAAAGCGGAGGAGAGCCTCTCGCCAGCCGACGAATTCTGGCAGTAGCAGCTCACCCCCGCTCCCGCGCCCCCACGATCCGCGACAGCCGGCCCACCAGCTCCGTCTGGACCTCGACCGCCACGATCCTCCGGTTCCTCAGCCGACCCTGAACCGCCTCGGGCAGCGCCTGGAAGATCGCCGCGGCCTCCTTGCCCTCCACGAGCGCCCGCGCGCCGTCCTCGAGCGTCGCCGTGAGCCGCCCGGTGCCAGGGTCCCGCTCCATCCGCGCCGGACGCCACACGGCCGGCGTGGCGACCGCGGCGATCGGCGCACCCAGGATCGTCGCGCGCAGACGCCCGTAGCCGATGCTGGTCCAGGCCCCGATCCCGTCCTGCTCCAAGGCGTCGCCAAGCAAGCTCAGCGCGCGCTCGACGACGGGCGCCAGCGGATCGTCGCCGGGCCGCCCGCTCCACTCCAGGGCGAAGAGGAAGCGCGCCCCGGGGGCGATGGAGAGACGGTGGGTGGGGACGGGCGAGTCGTAGTCGCGCGCCGGCTGCCGCGCCTTGTTGGACCTCGTGTACCAGTCGGGGTGGTGGGGGTTGACGATGTCCAGGGCCAGCGGGCTCTGCTCGGCCTTGGAGCCGCTGCCAGGGATCCACAGGGCGTCGAGCAGGTCCAGCCAGCCGCGCTGGTCAGCAGCCTCGCGCTGGCCGGGAACGTCGCGATCCGGCCCCAGCAGCTCCGCGGCCAGGGCGTGGCCGTGGTCGCCGCCCGCGCGCTCGATGGCCCGACGAAGCACCCCTTTCAGCGCCGATCCGGGCAGGTAGGGCACGCCGTAGGTGTGGTGGAGCAGGACGCTCCCGTCGGTGACGCTCTGGTTGCTGGCGGGGTGGAGCAGCAGGCGGCTGGTCGCCTCGAGCTCGACGAGGCGCACGCGGACGCCGGGGTCGTCCTGAAGAGACCTGCGCCAGCGCTCAAAGCAGGGCTTGTAGTTGGCGGTGGCGGGCGCCTCGGGGCGCAGGGCCTGGATGGCCGCCGCGTAGAGCGCCGCCCGGCCGGGCTTCTCGTCGGAGCGCCCGGGATCGTGCAGCATGCGGTCCAGCCAGACGCCGACGTGGGCCGGCAGGGGCGAGGGCACCTGCGCCCCGCTCAGCGGACGCTCGGGGGCGGCGCGACCGCGCGCGACGGGCCGCCAGTCGGTGAGCGCGACGCTCATGGCTTCTCCTCGGGCAGCCGCGCCTCGACGATGCGCTTGAGCCAGGTGGCGACCTCGACGGCGACCTCCTGGGCCAGCAGGTAGCGTCGCATGGGCAGGGCGGCCAGCGCGGCGGGCTCCAGGGTCTGCTCACCCAACACAGCGGCTATGCCGGCCCTCAGCCACTCCAGGATCTTCGCGTCCGCGTCCCCCTTGGCCGCCAGGAAGACGCTGACCTGCAAGAGCCCGTGGCGGATCAACATCACGGGCAGGGCCTGCGCACGTTTGTACGCCTTGACCTCCTCCCCCTTCGTCGGGACCTTCGAGCTCAACGCCAGGACGATCTTCTGCTCGCGCGTCTGGCTCATCGCCCACCCCCGACCAGGCGCAGGCTGGCCCGCCCGAGGCCGATGGTGGCGTGCCCGCCGAGGCGCAGGGTGCGCGCGCCGGAGCCGATCAGCTCCGCGAGGGCCTTGACGCCGTCGGCGCGCGTCACCTTGGTGGGCTGCCCGTCCTTGCCCTCGCGGGTCTTGTGGAGGGTCTGCCGACCCAACACGAGGCTGGCCAGCAGCGTCTCGGCGGGCATGTGCTCCTCGGTCCAGGGGCCGGACGCCGCGGCGGTGCCGGTCTCGTCGTTCAGCTTGACGCGGGCGCGGACCTCCAGCGCGGTGCGGGCGTAGAAGCTGAACAGATCGTCGGGGACCAGCAGCAGGCGGCGGGCGAGGTCCGCGCGCGCCTCGGCGTCGTCCGGCCAGAGCAGGTCCCCGAGCGTCCTGGCGGCGAGATCCAGGTCGTTGTCGGCCTTCATCGTGAACAGCAGCTCCTCGAGGAAGACCTTGCGCTCGCGCGCGGCGGGGTCCACGGCCAGGCCCGAGGTGGTGGTGCCGAGGGCCTCGTCGTCGTTGAGCGCCGCCGACGCCGCCGGGATCGCCAGCTCCGCGACGCCCGCCGTCTTCGCGTCCTCGTTGAAGCGCCGCATCAGGCGCCGGCAGGTGACCCAGGCGAAGGTCCCGCTCAGGCTGCGCACGGGCAGGGCCAGGATCAGCGCGTCGCCGAAGATCAGCCCGCCCTGGAAGTCGCCGGCCCGCTCCTGGGGTGGACCGAAGGCGCTCTCGACCTTGCGCTGGTAGGCGGGGTCGCGCGGCGCGACCTTCGCGTCACGGCTGTAGTTTGGGTCGCTCTCGGCGAGATCCCGCAGCACGCCCTTCAGCGAGGAGCCCGGGATCAAGGGATCTCCCGTGTGGACGGCGCGCATGGTGGGCAGATCGATGGCGCCCAGACCCTGGTCCACCCCGACATGAATCGGCGTGCGGGCGTGGAGGAGGAGCATACAAGCGTCGGTGGACATGGATCACTCCGCGGGGAGAACGGTGAGGCCGGGCAGGGCGAGGCCGAAGCCGTCGCTGCCGGGTGCGGCAAGGAGGTTGGCGAGGTCGGGCTGGCCCGCGTCGAGCGGCTGGAGCCAGAGCCGCCTGGAGAGCGCGATGAAGGCGTCCTGGTCGGCCAGGGGGCCGAAGACGTAGACGCTGCCGGCGGGCACGAGGCGCCGGACGGCGCGGGGGCCGCGGGACTGGAGGCTCCAGCCGCTGACGGCGCCGTGGGCTCCGAGGACTGTGGCGAGCAGGCGCAGGCCCGGAGGCGCGGTGGGCCGCCAGCCGCCGAAGCAGCCGGGGGTGAGGAGCTGCACGCGCAGGGCGAGGCGACCGGGGTGCTCGGCATGCAGCCTGGCCCAGGCCCGCCGCCAGCGCGGCTCGTCGAAGGCAGGGAGCGAGCGGCTCTGCGGGTGAATGCGCGCCGGCCGCCCCTCGCCGCCCAGCACGCCGGTCGCCGCGGGGGTGAGGCTCGACGGCGCCTCGACGGCGACCAGCAGGCCGACGTCCTCGGCGTAGCGCCAGCCGGCCGAGCTGAAGAGCATCTGGCGCGCCGCGGTGCCGCTGGCCGGGTCGATGGCGACGTGGACGCGGGCCTCGGGCTGGATGGGCGGGTTGGGCGAGACCTGGTCGAGCAGGGCCTCCGCGCCGCCCTCCTGGAGCGCCCAGCCGAGCGCGGCCTCCCAGGGCCAGAGCGCGGGGGTGCTGGCGGGCCAACCCGCAGGCCTGACCGGGATCTTCAGCTTGCGCCCCCCCGCGTCCTTGGACGGCAGGTGGACCAGGTAGTCTGGGGCCTCACCCTCCCAGCTCACGCCCTCGTCTGGCGCGCAGCGGAGGAGCGCGCCGCGGGTCAGCGGGTCCTCGCCCACCCGCCCGGCGTCCAGCGGCGCGGGGACCCAGATCGTGGACCCGGCCGCCGTGACGCTCTCCAGAAAGGGGCCGCGGAGGCTGACCTGCTGAAGAACCTCCACGGCCTTGTCCTTCTCCACCTTCCCGCTGCCGGTGAACGCCGTGCGGACGAAGCCGGCCAACGTGGGCTGGGGCGGCAGGGGGTTGGGGAGCCGCGAGGCCAGCGCGGGCTGTCCACGGCCATCGCCCACGACGACCGGGTCACGGGGCACGATTCGCCAGAGCGCGCTCATGGGGCACCTTCTTCGGGGTTCGAGGCAGCGACGGGGCGCAGCGACTGGACGCGGGCGACGCGGCGGGCGATCATCAGCTCGGCGGCGAGCTTCTCGGCGTCCTCCCAGGATTGCAGCGCCTCGACGCGTCTGGCCAGCTGCTCGACCCCCTCGCGCCCGGAGCGCCGGGTCTGCGCCCGCAGATCGGCTCTCAGCAGCTCCAGGCCCAGCTCGCCGCCGTTCCGTTTGCTCTCGTCGGCGGCGCGCTCGCGGGGAGGCCAGGCGAAGCGCTCACGATGGTCGAGGATCTTCTCCGCGGATCGCATGGAGATGGCGTCCGCGGTGATCCCGGCGGACCAGCGCTGGAGGTCCTCGCTCAGCGTGACGAGCCGATCGCAGGCGGCGCGGCTCACTCCGCTGCGAGGCAGCTCGCGCACCTCCAGCCAGCTCACCGCGCCCGCCGGCCCCGCCTTCCGACGCGCGCCCTTGGCGGAGGAGAGCGCGTCGTCGACCTCGGCGCGCAGATCGCGCAGATCGTGCTTCAGGTGGGCGATGACCACCCCGCCGGAGAGGGAGGTCTTCTCCGCCTCCGGGTCTGCCGTCTCCGCCGCCGCCCGCACCGGCGCGAAGGCGTCGGCGAGCGCGCGGGCGCATGGCAGGACGGTGTCCACGGGAAGGAAGGCCAGCAGCTCGTCGCCCGCGGCGTAGAAGGCGCAGCCGTGGTGTCGCCGGATGATCTCTGGCGCCTGGCGGGCGAACTCGTCAAGCGACTTGACGAGTTGTGGATGGTTCTTCCTGCCCAGCGCGCGGTGCAGCGCGTTCCCCACGCCGTCGCCGTCCATGGCCAGCAGCGCCACATAGGCCGGCGGGAGGCCGAGCTCGGGGTGCGCGTGCAGCGGCTGGAGGAGGGCGGCGACCTGCGCGAGCTGCGCGCGGGCCTGGGCCATGCGGTCGGCCAGCGGCTCGCTCAGGTCCTTGGCCAGCGCGCCAAGCTCGGCGTCGAGGGCGGAGATCCCGTCCTCGAGCAGGACGCTGGCGTCGAAGGGGAAGACGCCGGGCGCGCGCGCCTGCTCGGGCGAGGCGTCGGGGTCGCGGGCCGCCGAGCACCAGACGGAGAAGTGCTCCTCCTTCGCCGCGTCCTTCAGCGCCGTGACCAGGGCGGAGAGCAGCTCGGGCGCGCAGGCGCGGGCGCGGGCGATCCAGGGGTCGGTGGCGACGCGGCTCAGCGGCGGGAAGGGCAGGCGACCCAGCTCGGGCGCGGGGGTGGCGTCGCGCCCCCAGCGGAAGCGGCCGATCCGCCGGGCCAGCCCGACGGCGTCCAGATCCTCGCCGGGTCCGACGCCCAGCCAGACCCGCCGACGGCGCGCCAGCCGGACGCCCGGCGCAGTGGCGGGGGTGGCGTCGGGCAGGCGCGAGGCGACGAGCACCGAGGGTCGCCCAGGATCGAGGTCGCTCTTGCGCAGGCCGGCGTCTCCCCAGCCCGGCGCCGCGAAGGTGCGGGCGGCCTTGCGCGCGTCCATGAGGGCGGCGCAGCGCTCCAGGGCCACCCTGCGGTCGGCGGTGTCCGGGGTCCAGGCGGCGTAGAGCTCGAGCAGATCTCCCTGATCGGCGATCGCCGCCCGCTGTGCGCGGAAGGCGTCGGCCCGCAGCACGCCCGCCACCTCGTCCGCGTCGGACGTGGCCTGCGCGCCCAGGCGGGCCAGGGTCGCCGCCCAGTTGTCGTCCAGGCGCCGCACCAGCTCCGCGCGGGCGACCTGCTCGAGGTGGGCGACCAGGGCGCGGACGGCCGCGGCGTCGGGAGCCTCCACCTCCAGCAGGAGATGGTTGGAGACGCGGTGGCCGTACTGGGCGTCGCGCGCCAGATCGTTCTTTACGAGCGTGATCCGGTCAGCGCTAGGGACCAGCAATTCCACCTGGACTGGATGCGTGGCGGGCAGCGCCTCGAGCGCCTCGGCCACGGCCAGCGCGCACTCCGACAGCCAGGTGGAGCCCCACCACAAGTCGCGGCTGCGCCGACCGGCGGCGATGAAGCGGCCCACCGGGCCGATGGCGACGGAGAGGAGCCACTTCATGGGGTGCCTCCGACCTTCGCGGCAGGGAAGGCGTAGAATCTGTAGGCCCGGCTGGCGTCCAGGGCGCCAGACTTGAGCGCGTCGGCGAAGGCGCCGGCCCCGTCGCGCGGCTGTTTTCCGCCGCCCAGGTGCTGGGAGATGGGCGCGCGCGCCCCAGAGCCGTCGCTGAGCACCCTCGCCGTGCCGCGCGCGGGGGCCTGCTCGTTCTTGAGACCGGCGAAGATGCCGACCTCCTGTGGCCGATCGCGCAGGATCAGGACGAGGGGGAGCGCCTTGCCGCCGGCCAGCGGGAAGGGGCGCAGCAGCACCGGGCTGGCCCAGCGCTCGCGGGGTTCACCGTTCACCATCGGCTTGAGCGTGCTGTTCGCGTCGGTGTCGCCGCTCTGGAACTGCACCTGGATGGGCAGGCCGAAGGCGGCGCGGGGGGCCGTGAGCCGGCCCGCCGCGTGGGCGTCACGCGCCTTCTGCGTGGGCGGGTGCGCCCAGCCCTTCTCGCGAACGCGGATGCGGAGCAGGTGCGGCTCGGGCCAGCGGCTCTCGCCGAGCTTCAGCCTGGGCCCCCCCGGCTTCCCAGGATCGCGGCCGATCTCCTCCCCCTGTCGAAAGCGCTTGAGGCTCGAGACCAGCTCCTTGTGCGCCTGGTCTGCGCTCAGGCCGCTGGGCAGCACCAGCAGGCTGGCGCGGGCCAGGGCGCTCGTGGGCGCGACGCCGGCCAGGGTGGCGAAGGCGGCGAGGCGCGCGATCACCCGCTCGTCCAGGCGCTCGGCGCCCTGAAGAGGCTCGAAGATCGCGCTCCAACCCGCGGGGAGCGACGCCGCAGGCATGGGGTCCACGCCCGTCGCGCCGAAGCCTCGCCGCGTGCGCGCGCCGAGCCCGCCCAGGTGGGTCCAGGCCCAGAGCGCGCCCAGGACCTGGCGGAGATCCTGAGGATCCGCGTCATCCGCACCTCGGCGGGGATCGACGCGGATCGAGAGGGCGAAGCGGATCGTGCGTCGCAGGGAGCGCGTGTCGATGCTGGGCGCCGACGTGCCGCGGGCGGCGTTGCGCTCGGCCTCGGGGAGCTGGAGCGGGAAGAGCGCGTAGCCCAGCTCCTCCCCCACCTTCCACTCCGGCGCGGCGCTGAAGCCGTTGCCGTTGCGATCGGCGTGATGTTTGCCCGCGGGCTCCGGCTTGGACGCCTCCAGGATCTCCACCCGCAGCCCCACCCGGCTCCTGACGGCGCCGAGGCCGGGCACCTCGACCCCGCCCCACAGCTCGGCCTCGCGGCGGAACAGCGCCTCTGCGTCCTCGTTCGGCTCGGCGTAGAGCAGGCGCCACCACCCGCGGAGCTGTCCGCGGATCCCCGGGGCGCGGACGACGTCGATGGGGTCGGGCTCCCAGGCGCGCACACCGCCGCCGAGCACGGGCGTCAGCGTGCGCAGGGTGAAGCGCCACTCCGACGCCCCCGCCGCGCGAGACGGGGACAGCGCCGCGAGGCGCGCGAGCGTCGGCTCATCCGGGGGTCGAGCGAGAGACCTGGGCATTCAAGCTCCTGGAGCGGGCAGGCTTCGTAGACTATCATGGGGGCTTGTCTCCCCTCACCTCACCCCATGGCCCCACCCCGCGACCTGTGATCCACTCCCCCCAAGATCCCTTCAAGAATTCTTCCCCTCATCACATCCCGCCACCTCGCGCCATAGACTCGAGGAGGCCTCATGCACGTCGCCCGCATCTACATGCTTCAGTTTCCACCGGGTGAAAGTATGCCTCAACGTTTGAGGCAGTATGAGCGTGTCGAAGATCGTTTCGCGGCGATTCTGTTTCATGCCAAGCGAGCGCTGGAGTTGCGTGCCCGTAATCCCGAGGCAATCTACGCGCTTGGCCGTCACCAGATTCTAGAGGGCAAGCATGTGGAGGCTATGGACAC
>CAZKWG010000320.1:0-8613 GCA_964556105.1 uncultured Enterobacterales bacterium
GCCGAGCGCTGGTTGGATGACGGACAACCCGCGGAGGTGCTGCACATCCTGAGTCCGCTCGAGGAGCGTCTCGACGAGGCCACGGGCGCGCCGCCCGCGCTGACCGCGCGCCTCCTGCTCTGCTTTGCGCGCGCGCTGTCGGCCATCGATCCACAAGACAACCGCTCCGATCGTTCCCTCGCCCGCGCGATGTCGCTGGCCACGGAGCCCGCGCGCCAGGCGGAGGTCGACCTGTACACGGCCGACCTGTACCGGAGGCGCGGACAGATTGATCGCGCGCGCGCTCGGCTGGCCCGCGCAAACCGTCTGGTCGATCAGTCCGCCGCGCCTCGTGTCCGCGCGTTGGCTCGGCTGGCGCGGGCCACGGACGCGCTGGAGCGGGGCGATCTCACCCTTGCAGCTACCTCTTTCGACGAGGCGCGGCGCGGCGGCGAGCGCGCGGGTGACCTGCGCACCACGGCGCGCGGTCGTCTGGGCCAGGCGCTGGTCATGCTGTTTCGGGGCGAGTTGCTGGAGGCGGAGCGCGAGCTCAACCGCGCTGCAGCCTCCCTCGCGCGCAGCCAGGACGACGGGGGACAGTGGACGGCGGCCTGCGCCATCGCCACCGCGTTGCGTCTCCAAGGCCGCTGGAGCGAGGCTCGCCACACCCTCGCCCGCCACCGCGAGGCGGCGCGTCTGACGGGCCATGCGACGGCCTACGTCGAGCTGGTCGCCGCGCAGGCCGAGCTGGAGCTGGATCTCGGGCGCTCCTCGGAGGCCCTCGAGCTGCTCTCGGCGTTGGAGCGACTTCCTGACGTGCTCCCGGTGCCGGTCACGCTGCTCTGCGCCCGCGTGAGCGCCCGCGCCCTCCTCGCGCGAGGCCGCAGGAGCGAGGCCCTCGAGCTGCTCGACGGGAGCGTCGAGCTCGCGCGGACCCAGGGCTTGACCGTGCAGGCGGCGCTGCTCTCGGCGTGGCGGGCGGTGGCCCTGACCAATCCAGCGGAGGCGGACACGATCTTCACGGCGGCCCTGGTCTCCGTGGAGCCCCTTGGGCACGTCCTCGCGCAAGCCGAGATCAGCCTCTGCCTCGGGCGCGCGCGCGCCGAGCGGGGGGAGATCGTGCCCGTCCTGGACGTCGTGCAACGCTGGGCCGCCGCGCAGCCGGCCCGCCTTCACCGCGTGCAGCTCCGCACCCTGGAGATGGAGCGGGCCGCGGCCGGAGGCGAGAGCGAGGAAGCGCGCCGGCAAGCCGAGCAATTGGAGGCGATCTTCCTGGAGCTCGAGACGTTGCAGGAGCCCCAGGAGCGCGAGCAGCTCCGGGCTCACCCGGTCCGCGCGGTGGCCGCCCGCCTCCGCCGAGGGCCGCGCGCCCGCAGCGGATCGACCGGCACCTGAGCCTCGTCCGCCGATCCGTGCTCAAGTCGTCCGAAGTGGCTTCGTTTCCAATCGGAGATGAGTCTGTCGCAGGCCCCCTTCGCGGGAATCAGACGAGCTTGAACGGCCTCATTTGGCATGTTGTATAGGGGGTCTCACGCGGGCGGAACCAAGCCGGAGAGACACAAAAAGGCGCAGGATGCTGGCGCGAGGGCCTCAGCCACGTTACCGACTCATCGATCAGCGATGATGTGAAGTGTGTCATCGCATCAGCAGACTCAGCAGCCCCAGCACCAGCACAGGCGGAGAAGCAAACCCATGCCTCGCAGTCCCAAGCCGACGGATCATATGGACTCAGTACGGCACCTCATGGGCACGATGCCCGATCACGAGGTCGCCCTGCTTTGCAACAGCACGCCTTCTATCGTTGGGCGTTATCGCCGTCGGTACGGCATCCCCGCCTACGAAGGGTACAAGTTTGGGATGGGCCAGGAGCCCCCCTCGAAGAAGGGCGGCGCCGGTGAGGATGAGGAGATCGAGGCGGCGCCCGCCGAGACGCCCGCAGTGGTCGAGACGCCGGTCGCGGTGGAGAAGCCCAGCGCTGGCGCCAAGGAGACCACCAAGGGGCGCTCCAAGCTGGACGCCTTCCGCGACGTCATCGGCACCCTCTCGGACGCCGATGTGGCGGCTCGGGCCGGCGTGACGGCCGAGGCCGTCCGTATCTATCGTCGTCGCCACGGGCTGAGCTCTCGCCGCGAGAACGCCGCCAAGGCCGAGGCCGCCGCCGCCGCGGCGCGCGCCGCTGCCGAGGCCGCCGCGGCGACCAAGGCCGTCGAGGCGAAGGCCGCCAAGGCCCCCAAGGCGCCCAAGGCCGCGAAGGCCGCGAAGGCCGCCGAGGCGCCCAAGGCCGCCGAGGCGCCCAAGGCCGTCGAGGCGCCCAAGGCCGTCGAGGCGCCCAAGGCCGTCGAGGCGTCTGTATCGGACGACGACAAGAAGTCGCCTCAGCGTCGCGCCTCGAAGTTGGACAGCTACATGGATCTGGTCGGCACGCTGCCCGATCGCGAGGTCGCGACCATGGCTGGCGTGACGCCGGAGAACGTCCGCGCCTTCCGTCGTCGGCACGACATCCCCGCGCGTTGGCGCGATGAGGGTGCCGAGGCCGCCGCGCCCGCGCCGGTGGTCGAGGTCGCCGCGCCCGCGCCGGTGGTCGAGGCCAGGCCGAAGAAGGCTCCCAAGGCCGCTCCGGTGGTGGAGGCTCCGGTGGTGGAGGCCCCTGTGGTGGAGGCTCCGGTGGTGGAGGCTCCGGTGGTGGAGGCTCCGGTCGTTGTGGCTCCCAAGGCGGAGATCGCGGTCGTGGCTCCCAAGGCCGCCCGGATCATGCAGGGCTACGCCGTCAGCGTTCGCGCCGGCGACGGGAGCTTCGACTACCTCATCGTCGCCGCGGACATCGCCTCGGCGGCCAGCAACGCGCTGGTCTCCGTGGGCTCCCGTCACGCCAACGCGGAGATCACGTCGATTCGGCACCTGGGGCCGGCGCTCGTCTGAGCGCCTCCTCGGCGGCCTCGAGCTGACCCTGCGCGTCCAGCCCGTCCCATGCGGCGTCCTGGGCGGCGCGCAGGGCCAGACCCAGCGCTGGCCCCGGCTTCACGCCGCGGGCCAGCATCGTCTGACCGTTGACCGAAGCGCGAAGAAGCTGCCCTTCGCGCTCCCACCAGGTCAGCCAGGCCTCGTTCTTCGGGCCGGGTGAGACGCCGAGCGCGTAGACCCGCTCGACCAGATCGAGCCCCAGGAGGGCGCGCGCGGCCTCCGACGGGCGACGCGCGGTCCAGATCTCGGACAGGGCCTCCTGGACGCGCTCGGGGCCGTCGAGCCAGCGGCGGTGCGCGTGGCGGTCGCCGGGGACCATGCGCAGCAGCTCGGCGCGCGCCTCTCTGGGCACGGCCGCGGCGATCACGAGCCAGAGTGGATCTGCTTGCCGGAAGGAGAGCGGCCGATCGTAGAGGCCGCGCACCCGCTGAACGGCGGCTGTGACGCGCACGACGCGATCCAGCAGGTGCGCGTCGGCGACGAACTGGGGGTGGATGAGCGGGAGCAGCTCCCAGTCGCGCAGCAGGCGCGCGGCCTGCAGGACCTCCAGCTCGTCCAGCAGGCGATCGAGCTCGACGCCGAGGCGCTCTCGACCCAGCGCGTCCAGGACCCCCGCGCGTCGCACGTTCTGCAGCAGCGCCTCGGTCTGGGGCGCGAGCCGGAAGTCGAAGCGCGCGGCGAAGCGCGCGGCGCGGAAGGCGCGCGTGGGGTCGTCGTGAAAGCTCAAGCCATGCAGCACGCGGAGCAGCCCCTGGCGGAGATCGCGCGCCCCGCCGAAGGGGTCCTCCAGCGCGCCGAGGCTCTCGGGGTCCAGCGAGATGGCCATGGCGTTGATGGTGAAGTCGCGTCGGTACAGGTCGCGCCGCAGCTCGGCGTGGGCCACCTTGGGGAGGGAGGCCGGCGCCTCGTACCACTCGACGCGCGCCGTCGCGAGGTCCAGGGTGTGCCCCTCGTGCTCCCAGTGGGCGGTCCCGAAGGCCTCATGGAGGAGGGCGCGCCCCCCGTGACGACGGGCGAGCGCCTGGGCGAGCGCCATGGCGTCGCCCTCGATGACGAGATCGATGTCGCGCGCCGCCCGGCCGAGCAGAAGGTCGCGCACGCAGCCGCCCACCAGCCAGGCGCTCATCTCGAGCTCGCGCGCCAGGCGGCCCACGCGCTCGACCTGCGCCAGGGACTTGCCCAGCCCGCGCCGGAAGAGCTGCGCGACCTTGGCCGCGGGGGGCGGGGCGTCCAGGTCCGGGCGGGCCAGATCCTCGGCCTCCCAGGCGCGGAAGAGGGTGCCGCGGGTCAGGACGCCCAGCGGCGGACCGGGCGGCGTGCCCACGGCGACGAGGCGTCGCCCGTCGGTGATCAGCAGGTGGCGGACCGCGGTGAGCGAGGCCTCGGGTGAGACCCAGGCGGGCGGTCCGGCGCTGATCTCGATGGCGGGCCGATCGCCGAGGTGGTGCCGCATCGCGGCGTCCGCCTCCTGCCGCGAGACGAGGCCTACCAGCATCAGGCTCTCGCCCTCGCCCTCCGAGAGGGGCACGGCGTTGACGCGGGCCTGATGCAGGGTCTCCGCCAGCGTCGAGATGCTGGCGGTCGCCGCGACGTGGACGAGCCTGCGCACGGCCAGCTCGCCCGCGGTCCAGCGGCGCTCCAGTCGCTCCTGCAGCGCGTCCTTGAGCAGGGCGCGCGCCTCGAGCAAGGTGGCTGACCGCAGCACGGCGCTGGCCGCCTCGGGATGGCCACCCCCGCCCAGCATGCGCAGCAAGGCTCCGACGTCGATCGTCCCGTCGCTCCGGCCGATGATCGCCACGCGCGGGCCCTGGCTGACGAGCAGGAAGGCGCTGGGCCAGGCCTCGGCCTCGCGGAGCTGCTCGAGCAGGGTCGAGAGGTCGGGCTCGTAGGCTTCGGCCTCCAGGGCGGCCACAGGGATCTCGTGGGGGCCCACCGTCCATCGCTCGACGCTGGCGGCCATCGTCTCGAGCAGCTCGAGCTGGCGGGCCGTGAAGCCCTTCGGCAGGTAGCGTCGCGGCAGATCCGCGGGCGCGCCCCAGGCGTGGCAGCGCGCGGCGGCCTCGTGATCGAGGGCGGTGGTGCCTGGATAGGTGAAATGTCCCGTATCGACGTGGATCCCCAGCAGGAAGAGCGAGGCCTGCACGGGCGTGGGGGTGATCCCGCGCCGCGCGAGCTCGAGGACGAGCACCGAGGTGCAGGCGCCCGCGTCGGGCATGGGCGCGCGCGGGAGATCCTGCTCGGTGACGGGGTGGTTGTCCCAACACAGGACGTCGGGGGCCTGGCGCGCGAGCTCCCCCAGCAGGCCGATGCGGGCCGGGTCCGCCGTGTCGCCCACGCGCAGGCGACGGAGCGGGTCCTGGCGGACGCGCTCCCTCAGCTCCCTCATCGTCAGGAGCGGCGGGAGCGCGGCGGCGTTCTCCGACCAGAAGCGGTGGCTGGTCGGGTCCATGGCGCCGGGGAGGCAGAGCTCGGCCGGGCCTTCGAGCAGCCAGAGCGCGACCATCGACGCGATCCCGTCGAGGTCGGCCGTCAGGTGCGTGGTGATCAGATCCAAAGGGTGCTCCCGTCGCGCTGCTCTTCGCTAACCGATAGCGACCCGACAACCCTCTGCTCCGCTCACCGGCTGAGCGAGAACGGCGCGAGGAGGTCCACGGTGACCTCGGTGTCGAAGCGCCAGCTCCGCGCGCGCAGCTCGGCGCAGCCGGCCAGCCCGTCGTCGCGCGTCCCGTTCTCCACGACGGCGGCCTCCGTCACCTTGCCGGCGGTCACGCTCACGGAGAGCACGAGGCGGCCCTCGATCTCGGGGGAGTCGCGCAGCGCCTGCTGGTAGCAGGCCTCGATGCCGCGCTTGTAGCTGTCGAGCGCGGCCTTGATGGCGTCGGTCTGACCGGGGCGGGCGCCCGTGGTCTCGACGAGGCCGACGCGGCTCTTGACCGCGGCGCCGCCAGGACCGCCGTCTACCGAGCTCTTGCCGGCGCCGGAGCGGCCGAGCGTCTGGGGTCCAGCGTCGGCGCCCTCCACCAGGAACAGCACCACATCCACATCGGCCAGCACGCCCTGCACCGTGCGGTTCAGGCTGCGGTTGAGCACCGCGCGGCCGCGCGTCTGCTGGGTCTGGAAGCCCGGCGTGTCGACGAACACGAACTGGGTTTCGTCGAGCGTGCGGATGCCGGTGATGCGGTGGCGCGTGGTTTGCGCCTTGCGCGAGGTGATGCTGATCTTCTGCCCCACCAGCGCGTTGAGCAGCGTGCTCTTGCCGACGTTGGGGCGGCCGACGATGGCGATCAGGCCGCAGCGCTGGCCCTCGGTGGGGGCAGCGATGTCTTGCTCGGGTGGGGTCATGATCTCAGCGGGCCGCCGGGTTTGTCGCTGGCGCGCAGCCGGGCCAGCATGCGGCGTGCCGCCTCTTGTTCGGCCGTGCGGCGCGAGCGGCCTTCGCCCTGCTCGGCAAGGCCCAGCGGCGGCACCGCACATTCAACCTCGAAGGTCTGCGCATGGGCCTGGCCGCGCGTGGCCACGATGCGGTAGGCCGGCACCGACAGGCGGCGCGCCTGCAGCCATTCCTGCAGCTCGGTCTTGGCGTCCTTGCTCCAGCTGTCGGCCTCGGTGCTGGCGATCAGTTCGCCGAACAGCTGGCGCACCAGGGCCTGCGCCGAGTCGAAGCCGCCATCGAGGTAGGTGGCGCCGATCAGCGCCTCCACCGCGTCGGCCAGGATCGACGGCCGCTGCGCGCCGCCGCCGCGGGCCTCGCCGTCAGACAGGCGCAGCACCTCGGGCAGGCCCAGGCCCAGCGCCACGCGGTGCAGGCTGTCCTCGCGCACCAGGTGCGCGCGCACGCGGGTGAGATCACCTTCGTCGGAGCCCGAGAAGCGCTCGTAAAGCAGGGTCGAGACGGCCAGGTTCAGCACCGCGTCACCCAGGAACTCGAGCCGCTCGTTGTGGTCGGCACCGAAGCTGCGGTGGGTGAGCGCGCGGGTCAGCAACCGGGCATCGGCAAAGCGATGGCCCAGGCGGGACTGCAGCGTGTCGAGGCGGGGTTCCATGGCGGAAAGGGTAGCAGGCCGGCGCCAGGCTGGCGACCGGCAGTTCGGCTCAGCGGCCGCACGGGCAGGCCCGCGGCCTCACTTCGACTGGCCGCGGTACTTCAGCAGCAGGTACACCGGGCCGACCAGCTCGATCTCCTTCTCGTAGGCGAAGCTGATCACCACCTTGTCGTTCTGCTTGGTGATGTCGAGGTCGCTGCCCGAGAGCGAGGAGATGGTCTGGTCGATGCTCTTTTGCTTGTCGAAGGCCAGTCGGACGCCGGCCACGGTGCTGGCCGGCTCGGCCGCGGCACGGTCGACCGCACGCTGGATGGCGTAGAACTCTGACACCGTGGGCAGCGCATGCACCAGCACATAGCCGATGAAGCCCACCACGATGGCCCAGCTGAGCAGGCCGATCAGCGTGAGTCCGCGGGCAGGGGTGGCATTGCGTGCGCGTTGCATGATGGGCCAGGCCAGGTGACGAGAAGCGCCGTGCAGCGTCAGTTGAAGCTGCCGATGCGGCGCAGGTTGCCGAAGTTCATCCACACCACGAAGGCCCGGCCAACGATGTTCTCGTCGGGCACGAAGCCCCAGTAGCGCGAATCCTGCGAATTGTCGCGGTTGTCGCCCATCATGAAGTAGTGGCCGGCCGGCACCTTGCAGGTGACACCTTCGGCGGTGTAGCGACAGTTGTCACGGAATCTTTCGAAGGATTCCATCGGCTGGTAGATCGAGGTGCGCTTGGGGTCGACCAGGATGTTGTGCGTGACGGCACCCAGCTGCTCGGAGAACTTGGGCGCGTAGCGCATGCTGTCCTCGTCGTAGAAGTCGCCCAGCGAGGCCAGCGGCACCGGCTTGCCGTTGATGCTGAGCTTCTGGCCGCTGTAGACCACCTCGTCACCGGGCACACCCACCACGCGCTTGATGTAGTCGATGCGCGTGTCCACCGGGTAGCGGAACACCACCACGTCACCGCGCTGCGGGTCGTTGTTGGCGATGATCTTCTTGTTGATCACCGGCAGGCGCACGCCATAGTGAAACTTGTTCACCAGGATCAGGTCGCCCACCAGCAGCGTGGGGATCATCGAGCCCGACGGGATCTTGAAGGGCTCGAACAGAAACGAGCGCAGCACGAAGACGATCAGGATCACCGGGAACAGGCCCGCCGTCCAGTCGATCCACCAGGGCTGCATCAGCAGCTTCTCGCGCGCGGTGCTGACATCGCCGTCGACCTTGGCGATGCCCATCTTCTGCAGCTCGGCGCGGCGCTGGGCGTCGCTGGCAGCCAGGGTGTCGGCGGCCTGCTGGCGCGCCGGCGCGAAGCGCAGTCGCTCGGCCAGCCAGTAGCCGAGCGTGACCACGGTCAGAACGAACAGCAGCAGCGAGAAATTGCCGATCCAGTGACCAAGGTACCAACCACCGAGGTAGACGGCCAGCGCGCCGTACAACACGGCAGTGAGGGTGCTCATCATGGATGCATCAAGGCCGTGTCGGGCCGGGGAAATCAATCGTCCACCTGCAGGATGGCCAGGAAGGCCTCCTGCGGGACCTCGACCGTGCCGATCTGCTTCATGCGCTTCTTGCCGGCCTTCTGCTTTTCGAGCAGCTTGCGCTTGCGCGAGATGTCGCCGCCGTAGCATTTTGCCAG
>CAZKWG010000321.1:0-8607 GCA_964556105.1 uncultured Enterobacterales bacterium
GGCCGTCACGGCGGCGGCCCTGACCATCTACGACCTGCTCAAGGCCATCGACCGCGGCGTGGTCATCGAGGGGGTCCGCCTGCTGGAGAAGCGCGGCGGGCGCTCCGGGACCTGGCGGGCCGACGCGTAGCGGGCGGCCTGGCGGCGCTCAGGCCCGGGACGGGGCGACCAGCAGCGCGTCGATCGCGTCTGCGTATGGCAGGTTCTCGGCCCAGCGCTCGAGGTCGGCCTCCGAGGCGCTGTACACCAGACGCTCCTGCGCGGGGGAGAGCGGCCCGAAGCGTCGGCGCAGCATGGCGAGCAGGAGATCGATCTTGCCCTCGATCTTGCCCTCGATCTTGCCCTCGATCTTGCCCTCGATCTTGCCTACCGAGCGCCCGCGCGCCTCGGCGGCGGCGTCGAGGCGCCTCATGAACTCGCTCTGAGGCTGCCAGTTTTGGATCATGAAGTCCTCCAGGAGCGCCCTCGCCGCGACGTGCAGGGCCTGAAAGATGAGATCAAGATACAGCCGCGCCCGCTCGTCGTCCAGCGTGCGCGTGGCCTCAGCCGCCGCGATGCCGACGTCCAGCGCGACGGGCTCATGACCGTGCGCCATCGCTGACAACAGCGCGATCTCCGGGTTCGCCGTCGCCAGGCCGCTGTCGGTGACGAT
Source organism: uncultured Enterobacterales bacterium (assembly GCA_964556105.1). Taxonomy (GTDB): domain Bacteria; phylum Myxococcota_A; class UBA796; order UBA796; family CAZKWG01; genus CAZKWG01. The sequence continues at coordinate 653 of CAZKWG010000321.1, forward strand.
GGGCACCTGATCCGGGCCAATCACCAGCGGCGTCAACGTCGAGCCCGGTCCGAAGTGAATGGCCTCGGACGCCCAGCGCGCCGTCGCCCGGTCCAAGGTCAGCACCAGCACGCCGGCCGGGCAGTCGTGCCGCGCGTGGAGAAGCCCACCATAGGCTGGCCAGGAGCGCCGTTTCGCGGGGTCACGACGGAGCTGCACCTCGACCGCCAGCGCCAGATCTACAGCGCCGCTCAGGCGGATGGCCGTGTCGGCGCGGTACTCCGCGGGCGTGGCCTGGGACAGGTCCGCCTCGATCACGGCGCACTGGACCTGGCTCGTGGGAGGGGCCTCGCCGACCGCGTGGAGGAGCTCAGCGGCCAGGCTGGGGCGGGAGCGGAAGAGCTCGACCAGGGCTTCGTGAAGAACGGATGGCACGATGAAGATCCATTGGGGATGGATCAATCGAGTATCAAGGGGGGAGGGAGAGGCAACTGGAAAGGGGGAGAAAAGATGGAAAAATGTGCTGAAGGTGTCCATGGCGGGTGCTCGTCGCGCCGGGCGGACACAAGTGCAGATGGATCTTCGAAGCCCGCGCTCCCCTGCCGTCATCCCCTTCTCGGTCGCGCCCCGGTCGCGACCCTTCCCCGGGCATCCCCGGCTTCTGCCGTCCTGAAAAAGAGTTGACCAGGGCCCCCCGCATCAGGTAAGGTCTATATCTGGCACGGACATCAGAAGGAGGCCCGCGTGCGCCTGCTCACCCCCGCTCTCATCCTCCTCGCCGCCTGTGGCGGTGAGAACAACTTCGTCGTCAAAGGCAACACGCAAGCCGGCATCGCGCCGGGCGAGATTCGTGGCCGCATCTGCAGCTCGGACGGCCGTAACTGGCTCGCCGACGCCGTCGTGTACACGAACCTCATCGACGCGGACGGGCGCCTGTACGACACCGTGATCGCGTACACCGATCTCGATGGCAACTTCACGCTCTCGGATCTGCCGGGCAAGAACGAGTACACGGTCTACGTGCAGTACGGGGACGAGACCATCGAGCAGCACGAGATCTACCTCGATGACGGCGAGACCGAGGAGCTCGAGGAGCCCGAGTGCTTCGACCCGCTCGAGGTCGACGTCGCGGTGGTCACGGGCGACTACGACGACTTCCAGCTCGTCCTGTCGAACATGGGCTTCGCCAACTACGAGGTCGTGGACGGCCTGACCGAGGGCGAGATCACCAGCTTCCTGCTGGACTCCGAGGCCCTGAGCCGGTACGACATCATCTTCATGAACGGCGGCTGCCTGGAGCAGGACGTTCTCTACGGCGAGAACACCGCGCAGGCGGATCAGATCGCCACGAACATCCGGGACTACGTCAACAACGGCGGTCAGATCTACTCCTCGGACTGGGCTTACGACTATGTCGAGTCCATCTGGCCGGACGCGATCGACTTCGTCGGCAACGACGATGAGGTCGATAGCGCCCAGCTCGGCGAGTACGGCTTCGTCAAGGCGGCCGTCAGCGACTCCGCCATGGCCGAGTGGCTGGGCTCCAACTACGTGGACATCGAGTACGATCTGCCGGTGTGGGCGCCCATCGAGGACACCTCCAGCGCCGTCTCCGTCCACCTCTCCGGCGACGTCGAGTACCGCGAGGGCACCTCCTCGTACACGCTCTCCAGCGTGCCCTTGCTGGTCAGCTTCACCAGCGGCGAAGGCCGCGTGGTGTACTCGACCTTCCGCGTCGCGAAGAACGCGACGACGGACATGATGCTGGTGCTGCAGTATATGATGTACAACCTGTGAGAGCCGGGTAGATCCTCGGTTTTCGCTGGGCTGTGCCCACATCTGTGCCCAGATTCGGAGGTCATCGGCCCTTCAAGCCCCGTCGCTCGATCCGCTCCTAAATGCGCGTGATCTCGACGAGGGCCGCGGTCGAGGAGCTCCTCTGAGCGCTGGACATCGCCTCCGGCATGGGCGCGCCCGGTCGGGTGAGGGATGCGACCCTGGCGGGGGCGTGGTAGGATCTTCGCTGGAGGTCACCATGGCTGCGCAAGGTCCGACCCAGCCAGTTGGGCCGCCACCCATGAGCCCCGCCGAACGTGAGGAGCTCATGGCGCTGGTCGAGCCCCGCCCCAGGTCCATCACGCGAGGGCTGGGCAAGCGGGTCATCGGCCTCGGCGACCGAAAGGTGACCTGCAGCGCTTCCATGGCCGATGCTGTTCTGCAAGACCGAGAAGAGGGCTGGTGAACCTGTATCTGGACACCAGCGCGCTGGTGAAGCTCTATGTGATGGAGCGTGGTTCGGAGGACGTAGAACGTGCCGTGCTGGAGGCGCAAACGCTCTGCACCTCGGTGATCACGCTGCCAGAGGCCCGCTCTGCTCTGGTTCGCCGCCTCCGGGAGAAGGCCCTCAGTCCGGCGGACCACGCGGATGCGCTCTCCCAGCTCACCCAGGACTGGCGCCACATCCGAAGCACCATCGTAGATGCCAGCCTCTCGCAGGCGGCTGGGATCCTTGCGACCTCCTATGGGTTGCGAGGGTTCGACGCCGTACATCTGGCGAGCGCGCTGCGCTTCAGGCGGGCCCTCCGTCTTCCCGTGCGGATCGCGACCTACGACGGAGCGCTGTCGCGCGCCGCCCGGGCTGAGGGCTTCGAGCTCGCCCACGCAGGCGGCTGAGGCCGGCGGCAGGCAGGCGGGCTCTCGCCTGAGGAGCGCGCCCTGGCTGGCCCGAGCTGGATCTGGCGGGTCCGCGCAGCCGCCGCAGGCGTCGCAGATCAGGCCTGTTCGCCCACCCCCTGCTCGGCGGATCCGACCCCTGGCTACCAGGACCCTTTGCCTTCCTCGTCAGCGGGCCCAGCTCGGTGCCAGGCTGAGCGCGCGCCGAAGAGCTGGGATCAAGGCGCGCAGCACCCCAGCACCAGCCAGGCTTGCTCGAGTCCCGGTCCGCCGATGAGGAGGTCGGGGACGCCGTCGCCGCTCACGTCGCTGCCGGTGGACAGCGCGCGCCCGGCGTAGCTTCCGCCGCCGTCATAGTCGCCGGTCAGCGTCGCGCTGGCCTCGCTCAGGGAGACGCTCCCGGAGGGCAGATCGCTGAGCAGGTAGACGTGACCCCGCCCGCTGTCGGCGTTGCTGGCGCTCACCACCAGGTCCGGGTCGTCGTCCCCGCTGCGATCCTCGGAGAGCCCCAGGGCGATGCCGGCCAAAGCGGTCTCCTCCTCGCCGAGCAGCCTGGCGTGAGCGTCGGCCAGCGACCAGACGCCGGAGGGCGCGTCCAGGATGAGGTAGGCGGCGCCGGCGTCGCTGGCCGTCGTGTCGTCCTTGGGGGCCCCGACCGCCAGATCGCTGAGCCCGTCCCCGTCCATGTCCACGCCAGCCGCGACGGCGTAGCCCGCGAGGTCGGACTCGCGCTCGCCCAACAGGGTCAGGTCGGCGTCGTCGAGGAGCGTGGTGCCGGAGATGGGCCCCAGCGCCAGCCAGGCGGCGCCGGCGTTGGTGGCGGCGGTGTCGGAATACCGGCCGCCGATCAGGAGATCGCCCAGACCGTCGCCGTCCACGTCGCCCGCCGCGGTCAGCGCGTTGCCCGCGCTGTCTACGCCATGGCCCAGCAGCGCGGCGTCGGCGCTCCGCAGGGAGTCCTCTCCCGACACTGGCCCCGAGAGCACGTAGACCAGCGACTCACCCTCGCCGTCGTGACGGCTGGCGCCGATGGCCAGGTCCGCCAGCCCGTCCCCGTTCAGGTCTCCCGCCCCGGACAGGCCATAGCCAGCATAAGCATTGGAGCCCTCACCCCACAGTCTGGCTGTGGACTCGGCCAGCCCCGCGGTCGTGACCGGGCCGGAGACCAGGTAGACCGCGCCGGCGTCCGTCCCGCCCGTGTCCTCGGCAGAGGCGCCGACGCACAGGTCGTCGTAGCCGTCGCCGTCCAGGTCTCCCGGCCCGGCGACCGTGACGCCGGCTAGATCGGCCTCGTCCTCGCCCGTCAGCCGGGCGTCGGCGTCCAGCGCCCGGACGTGGCGCTCTGGCATCCCGCGGAAGACGTAGACCGAGCCGAGCTCGTCATCATAGTCGTCAAACGGCGCGCCGACGGCCAGATCGCTGAGCCCGTCGCCGTCCAGGTCACCGGCGATCGACACAGCGACGCCGAAGTCGCTGTATTCGTCGTCGCTCAGCCTCGCGTCGGCGTCCTCCAGCGCGACCAGCCCGTCGAGCGGGGCGCCCGACAGCGGGGTCTGGTCCTCGCCGTCGCAGTCGTCGTCCACGCCGTCGCCGGGATGATCGTCCGCGCCGGGGTGGATCGCCGGGTCCGCGTCGTCGCAGTCCTTGCCGGTAGCGGTGTAGCCGGTGGGCTGCGCACAGGAGCTCCACGGGGCGTCCTCGTCGCCGAAGCCGTCGCCGTCGGCGTCCGGGTACCAGCGGGTGGCGCCCTGCGCGTCGTCCTCGTCGATCTCGCCGTCGCAGTCGTCGTCGAGGCCGTTGCAGTCCTCGTAGGCGTCAGGGTAGATCGCGGCGTTCTCTGTATCACAGTCGCCGTCCACTGGGCTCTCGCCCTCCGCGGGCCAGCAGTCGGAGCGGGCTACAGCGCCGTCGCCCCAGCCGTCCCCGTCGGCGTCGGCGTACCAGAGCAGGGTGTCCGCGCTGTCGCAGCCGCCGCTGTCTCCCGTGGCGCTGTCCTCGTGGGCGCTGTTCTCATGGCCGCTGTCCTCGACAGCGCTGTCCTCGTGCGGCGCGCTGTCGACAGGCTTGTCGGCGCCGCACCCCAGGAGCGCGATGGCCGCCAGCCACCTCAAAAGCCACCTCGGACCAGGATCGCCATCCCGTAGTCGCCGCTGTAGGGCGCGCCGACCAGCACCTCGTCATAGCCGTCGCCGTCCAGGTCGCCCGGGCCGGCCACCGCGTCCCCGACGCGGTCATCGTCCGGCCCCATGATCTCGAGGGTGGCGGCGTCGAGGCCCACGCTCCCGCTGAGCGGCCCCGGGAAGATCCAGGCGCCCCCGTGCGAGCGGGCGCCACGGGTGTCGGGAGAGCCGATCAGCGCGTCAGGGACGCCGTCCCCGTCCACGTCGCCCGCCCAGGCCACGTCGGCGCCGAAATAGCCGTCCTCCTCGCCCGCGCTGAGCCGGGCCTCGCAGCCACCGATGCTGGCTCCCTCTGGCACCGGGCCGAGGAAGATGCAGGCCGTACCAGCCATGTCGGCGTCGTCCACCGTCTGCTCGGGCTCGCCGATAAGCAGGTCGTCGTAGCCGTCCCCGTTCATGTCGGCCCCGCCCGCCACCGCCGTCCCGAAGATGCCGGTGGAGTCCTCGGCCTCGATCATCGTGCCCACGTCGTCCACCGAGCAAGAGCCGCTCACCGGGCCGGGGATCGCCCAGGTCTGGCTGGGGTAACCGTCCAACTCGAAGCGGGGGGCGCCGGCCACCAGGTCCGCGGAGCCGTCCCCGTCCAGGTCGCCGGCGTCGGCGACGTCCATTCCCAGCCGATAATTGGGGTCGAAGTGGCTGATCACGGACAGGACGTCGTCGTCGGTGCCCTCGCCGTCCAGCGCGCCGCCGACGATCCAGACGGCGCCCACATCGTAGTAGCGGGAGCTGTCGTCCCAGGGGGAGCCGATGGCGAGGTCGGGCAGGGTGTCCCCGTCCATGTCGCCCACGCCCGCGATCGCGGCGATGGCGCCGGGGTCCAGACCGGGGACGTCGCTGGAGATCCAGGCCTCGGCCTCCGCGGCGGTCGTGCTGGCGGCCAGCGGGCCCCGGACCATGTACAGCTCGTCGGAGTCGCTGAAGCTGCGCAGGCTCGCCATGATCAGCTCGTCGTAGCCGTCGCCGTCCACATCTCCCGCGCTGTCCACCGTCCAGCCCAGCGCGATGTCCTCGCCGTCGATGGTCGCGTCGGTGTCGTCCAGATCGCCGCCCCCGCTGGCCGGCCCCAGCACCACGTAGACGTCGCCGCCGTCGGTGGAGCCCGAGTAGGGGACGCCGATGGCCAGATCGGGCAGGCCGTCGCCGTCGGTGTCCCCCGCCGGGCTGACGCTGGAGCCGGTGGGGTAGGCGCTGCGCGTCCCCTCCCAGCGCGTGCCGCTCAGGTCGACCACGCCGTCGCAGTCCAGGTCGTCCTCGTAGCCCTTCGTGGTCGAGCCCGGCCAGGTCAGCACGTCGTCGTCGTCGCAGTCGTCCCCCCCCCAGTCCTCAGCGAGGTGGCCGTCCCCGTCGGCGTCGTAGTCGCTGCCGCCGCCACAGTCGGCGTCCAAGCCGTCATAGGGGGTGTCGGTGGCGTCCGGGTGGACCGCCGGGTCCGTGTCGTCGCAGTCGTCCCCGCCCCAGTCCAGGGCGTCGTAGCCGTCCCCATCGGCGTCGTTGTCGCTGGCCTCGTCACAGTCGCTGTCCAGGCCGTCGTACCAGATCTCCGCCGCGTCCGGGTTCACCGCCGGGTCCGTGTCGTCGCAGTCGCCGTCCACCGCGGCGTAGCCCTCGGGCTGCACGCAGGCGCGCGCTGTCACCCCGGTCCCATAAAGCTCGGTGCCGAAGCCATCGAGATCGACATCGAGATACCAGAGGTCGCCGTCCACGGGGTCCTCGTCCAGGGCCCCGTCGCAGTCGTTGTCGGCCTCGTCACAGCGCTCCTCGGCCAGCGGGTGCACCGCGTCGTTCGCGTCGTCGCAGTCGTCCGCCAGGCTGACCCGACCCGCGGGGGCCTCGCAGGCCAGGACCTCGTCGGAACCGTCCCCGTGCCCGTCGGTGTCGGCGTCGGCGTACCAGCGCTCCTGCCCTGTCGCGTCGTCGTCCTCGTCGTCGACCAGGCCGTCGCAGTCCTCGTCCCGGTCCTCCGCGTCGCAGCGCTCGAAGCCCTCCGGGCTCACGGAGGCGTCCAGATCCCAACAGTCGATATTGTTATCGATATAACCATCCCGAGCCTCGCAGGCGGTGATCTCCAGCTCGGGGTCGCCGTAGCCGTCGCCGTCCAGGTCCCGCCAGAGCGAGAAGCCGTCCGCCGCGTGCTCGTCCACCTCGCCGTCGCAGTCATCGTCCACGCCGTCACAACGCTCGTCTGCGTCGGGGGAGCGGGCCGGGTCGGCGTCATCGCAGTCGCCGCCAACCGCCACGTCGCCCGCCTGGCGCTCGCAGCGCTCCGTCGCGACGTCTCCCCAGCCGTCCCCGTCGGCGTCGGTGTACCAGCGCGGCGTCGTGCCCTCGCAGGGGCCGCTGGTGTCTGGGGCGGTCGCTGTGCCCGTGTCGGTCGCTGTGCCCGTCTCGATCTCGCCCGACCCGGTCTCATCGGGCGAGCCCAGGCCCTTCTCGCCGCCATTGCAGGCGAAGAGACCGAACAGGGCTGCCATGGTCGCGCGGGCGCTCATCTCACTCCTCATGGGCCATCAACACCCAGGTGTCGTCCTGGACCAGGCCCACGCCGGACGCGTACCACGAGCTCAGCGTGTCCCCCCGTTCATCGTACTCCAGGACCTCGAGCGCCGTCCATGTCCCGGCCGGGGAGCGGATCTCAGCCTCTGAGGCCACCTCCCAGGTGGAGTTGTACTCGGTGACGGTGGTGCCGTCGTAGTCGGCCTCGTCGCTGACCGCGACCGTGGTGAGGGTCCCGCGCTGCGACCAGCTCTCGCCGACCGACATCGACGCCGGGAGCATCAGAAGGGGCGGATCGGCCACGGTTGACTCGGTCCCCGAGCTGGAGCTGCTCCCGTCCCCGAGGGACCACGCCCCCTCGCTGGAGAGCAGGTAGAGCCCGTCCTCGTCGCAGCGGTAATGGACGACGAAGTCCGCCTCAAACACGATGTCGTCAGCGCCGCCGATGATGATCCTGCCCTCGCTGTGCAGCGTGCGGGTCAGCTCGTCTCCGGAGCGCGCGCCGAGGGTCCAGCGCTGGTCGTTGATGACGAGCTCGTCAGGGCTGTCGTAGTACCAGGTCGTGCCCTCCAGGAGAAAGCCACTGTAGAGGGGACAGGCGCTTCGCTCGCCCTCGCCCTCGCCCTC
>CAZKWG010000322.1:0-8590 GCA_964556105.1 uncultured Enterobacterales bacterium
CGCACCCTGGAGACCAACGGGCTGCAGGCGCGGGTGGAGCTGCGACACGTCGACCTGCGCACCCTGGGGCCGCTGGAGCCCGTAGACCTGGTCGTGGCCAACCCGCCCTTCCTGCCCCCCGGCAGCGCCACCCCGAGCCCGGTCGCCCAGCGCGCCAACGCCCGCCTGGAGCTGCACGGCGACGTCTTCGACTACGCGCGCGTGGCCGCAGCCGCGCTGGCTCCTGAGGGCCGCTTCTGCCTCTGCCACGCCATCGACGACCCGCGGCCCGCTCGCGCGCTGGCGGCGGCGGGGCTCACCCTCCTGACGCGCCAGGAGGTGCGCTTCCGGGAGGGGCGCGCCTTCGGGCTGGCCCTGTACACGGCGGCGCGCGACGCGGCGGGCGGGTCTGGCGCGGTGGAGACGCTGGCCCCCCTGTTCATCCGGGATCAGGAGGGGCAGTGGACGGAGGCCTGGCAGGCCGTGCGGCGGACGCTGCGCCTCATCCTGTAGGGTGCGGCGCGCGCAGCGCAGGTCGGGTGGCGGAGAGGAAGCCGATGGGCGCGTCCGTGCGGCCGTCGAGGACCAGATCGGCCAGGATCTCGCCCAGCGCGCTGACCAGCTTGAAGCCGTGCCCGCTCAGGCCGGCGGCCAGGGCGACGTTGTCGTGGGCGGGGTGGCGGTCCAGGACGAAGTGCTCGTCGGGGCTCATCGTGTACATGCAGGCGGCGTGGTGCAGGACGGGGGGAGCCACGCCGCGCAGGCGGCGGGCGGCGAAGGCGGCGGGCCTGGCGACGTCTTCGGGGCGCAGGGCGCGGTCGAGCTGGGACGGGTCGGGCACGCGCTCGCCGGGGCCGTGCTCCGCCAGCTTGACGCGGCCGGGCTCCAGCGAGGGGAAGCCATAGAAGAAGGAGCCGTCGGCCTCCTGGAAGCCCCAGGTGGGGCAGCCGCTGTCCAGGCGGAGCGCGGGCTCCTGGCAGGTGAGCCAGAGCTGCATCTTGCGCTGCGGGCTGAGCGCGGGGGCCAGCGAGGGCAGGAGGCGCCCCGCCCAGGCGCCCGCGCAGACCACCAGGGCGGCGGCGTGGTGATCGCCCTCCGCGGTGCGCACGCGGACGCCCTGCGGCCCCGCCTCCCAACCCAGCACGGCCACGCCCGAGCGCAGCTCCGCCCCGTGCTGGCGCGCGCTGTCCAGGGCGGCGCGCACGCAGTCCTCGACGCGCAGGAAGCCCGCGTCGCGCTCCAGCAGGGCGAGCGCGCCGGGGAAGGGCCGGAAGGCGGGGAAGCGATCGCCCAGGGTCTCGCCGGGGAGCACCTCGAGCGGCAGGCCGTGCTCCAGGGCCGCGCGCCGCGTCCCGCTCACCACCGCGCCGTCCGGAGGTCCGACCAGCAGCAGGCCGGTGCGCTCGAACAGGCGTCGCTCCTGCTCTGCGGCGAGATCGTCCCAGGCCGCGTAGGCTCTCTTCAACAAGGGCACGTAGTCGGGGTGCTCAAAGTACGCCTTACGGATGATCCGTGTGTCTCCGTGTGAGCTCCCCAGGGCGTGGACCAGGGGGTGCTGCTCGAGCCCCAGCACGCGGGCGCCCCGTCGGGCCAGCGCTCTCGCCGCCTGGCTCCCTACGCCGCCCAGGCCCAGCACGATCACGTCCACAACGCGCATGTGTGAGCACCCCATCTTGACAGAGGACGGTAGCGGGACGCTGCCCGATTGTCGAGGGGCGGTCGGCACACTGGTTGCAGAGACGAAAAAACCCGCGCGCCACATCCCACTGAGGGAGGACGCGCGGGCAGCGCGGGGTGGACCCGCGACGCGAAACCCTGGCTTACTCGCCGGGGTTCAGCGCCTCCTTGAGACCCTTGCCAGCGCGGAACACAGGGATGTGGCGCGCGGGGACCTTGATCTCGCGGCCGGAGCGCGGGTTGTGGCCCGTGAACTCGCGGCGCTTCGACACGGTGAACGTGCCGAAGTCGGAGATGGTCACCTTCTCGCCCTTCGTGAGGGCCTCCTGCACGGCCTCCACGACGATGTGGATGTACTGGGCGGCGCGCACCTTGGGGATGTCGGCGCGTTCAGCGAGAATCTCGGTAAGACCAGCCTTGTTCATGATTGTCCTCCTGGTGTGAAGCGCCTGGTAGCGCTCGGGTGCTGCCTCCGAGATCCGGAGGCAATCGAATACGGTCAGGTGCGTCCAGGGCGTCCTGGAAAGACGGACTCTCGGTAGGGCGCGCTCCTTGGGGTGCGCTCCCTCGTTGAGGGCCTTCAAGGGTCACCTTGGATGTCCGACGCGCTTTGAAGCTATCAGACCGATCCCCCTTCTGCCAAGCGGAAAAATGCAGATCGTTCAACGGCAAGGCCAGAATTTGTCCAGCGGACCGCTCCGCGCTTGCTGGTGGCGAAGTGAGGGCGTCCCCGAAAAGCCGCGTAACAGGCGTATCGTTCGTAATCAGAGGGTGGGCGGGTCTCCGGATCGCCTTGCGCCCTGAACATCATGACGGGGCATGATCTGCCGGGCTCCGGCCTGCTAACAGGAGAGCTGCTCGTGGTGCTCGCCGCTATTCGGACCCGATCGGGCACGATCCACGCGGCGGGGGCTCCCCCACAATCGACGAGGTCCACCTCCCGCGGGGCGCCCTCCGGCTCCGCGAGCGTGGCCAACCTGAGGGGGACGCGCGGACGGTATCGACAGGCGATGGGTCGGCGAGCCCTCGCTCAACCGATCATTGCGTCCCGGCCCGCATCGTCGGGATGAGCACCTGCACGACGTTGACCACGGCCGGGCCCAGGACGACCGCGAAGAGGGCGGGCAGGATGAAGAGGACCATCACGACGGTGAGCTTGGGGGCGGCCTTGGCGGCGCGCTTCTCCGCGTCCAGAGCGCGGCGCTTGCGCACGTGCTGAGCGTGGGCGCGAAGCGAGTCGGCGACGCCCGATCCGTACTTCTCCGCGTGGGAGAGCACGTTGACCAGCGAGGTCACCTCCGCCACGCCGGTGCGATCGGCCAGGCGCTTCAGCACGTCCATGCGCGGCATGCCGGCGTTGGCCTCCTGCGTGAGCGTCTCGAGCTCCAGCGCGAGCTCGGGCGCCGTGGGCTTGAGCTCGCGCGAGACGCGCAGGAAGGCGGCGTCCAGGCCGAGGCCGGCCTCGAGGCAGCTCACCAGCATGTCGAGCGCGTTCGGGAAGCTCTTGAGCACGGCCTCCTGGCGCGCCGTCCGTCGCCCGGCGACGATGAGATAGGGGACGTAGTAGCCGATGTTGGCGCCGAAGATCAGGATCAGCGCGAATATCAGCGCCTTGCCCGGACGAATCGCCACGAGCATCATGACCGGGAGCAGCAGGGCGAGGCCGATGCGCGCGAACAGGTAGGTGGCGACGTCCCGACGCCCACGGAAGCCCGCCTGCACGAGCTGCTGTCGCATCGCCTCGCGCTCGGGCGCCTCCTTGGGGGCCGCCAGGTTCTCCACCATGGCGTCCAGACGACGCTCCCGCGGCAGGAGGGGGGCCTGCACGAGCATGTGCTCTTCGACCTCGGCCGGCTCGGTGGCGTCGTCCTCGCTGGCCTCGAGCGCGCCGTCGCTCTTGCGGACGAGAAGCCAGACCATGCCGGCCAGGATCAGCAGCGCGCCGAAGACGATGACGGGCAGCAGGCTTCCGAGCGCGGTGATCATCAGGTCTCCACGGTAGACAGGCGCCGCATGATGAAGGCGCCGGTGGAGAGGGAGATGCAGGCGGCGCCGAGGATGGTGCGCCCCATGCCGGTCTGAAACAGCGGGGACATGTACTCGGGCCGGATCATGAGGATCGCGAAGGCGACCAGGAAGGGCATCGCCGTCAGGATGAGGGCGCTGAAGCGCACCTCCGCGGTGAGCGCCTCGACCTTCTCGCCGAAGATGATGCGCTCGCGGATGGTGTTGGAGAGGCTGTCCAGCATCTCGATGAGGTTACCACCCGTCTCCCGCTGCAGCAGGATGGAGCTGACGAAGAGGCGCAGATCGAAATTGTCCGGGTTTCGAGCAATGAGATCGGAGAGGCTCTCGCGGGGGTCGCGCCCGAGCCGGGCCTCCTCGGCGACGATGCCGAACTCGCGCGCCAGCGGTTGAGGCAGCTCGTTGGCGCTGATGCGCAGCGCGTCCGAGAAGGCGTGGCCGGCGCGCAGGGTGCGCGCGATCAGGTCGAGCCCGTCCGGGAGCTGACCGCTCAACGCGACGGTGCGCTGCGTGGACTGGCGCATGACGAGCACGAAGGGGACGGCGCCGGCCAGGAGGCCCACGATGGCCAGGGGGCTGCGGGTGAGGATGAGCAGCGCCAGGAAGCCGACGACGGAGAAGGCGCCCGCGCGGACCATGAAGTCCTTGGGGTCATCCTCGCGCCCGGCGCGCCGCAGCAGCAGGGCGACCCAGGGCCCGAAGCGGACGCCCATCCAGGCCGGCGCGCTCACGCTGGCCTTGCGCAGCAGGTCTTCGCTCTCCTGGCCGATGGCGCCGAGGCGACGACCCAGCTTCTCGCGCCGGCCCTCCTGACGGGCCCGGAGCGCGTTCCAGCCCAACAGAACAGCCACCCCGATTCCCGCGAAGCCCACGATCGCGAAGATGACCGGAAGGAGCTGAATCATGACCCGTCAGACCTCCTGCTCGAAGTTCCAGAGCCCCGCAGGCACGGGGATTCCGTAGGACTCGAGCTTCTCGGCGAAGACCGGCCTGACGCCCATCATCCGGAAGACGCCGCGCACGCGGCCGGTGGGCTCGACCGTGGTCTGCTGAAACTGGCAGATCTCCTGGGTGAGGATCCCGTGCTCGTCGATGCCCGTGACCTCGGTCATGGAGACGATGCGGCGCTTGCCGTCCTGCAGGCGCTTGACCTGCACGACCATGTGCAGCGCGTCGGCGATCATCTCGCGGATGGCCGTGCCCGAGATGTTCCCCAGCCCGAGCCCCACCATCGTCTCCAGGCGGCGGAAGGCGTGGCGGCAGGAGTTCGCGTGAATGGTGCCCAGCGAGCCCTCGTGGCCCGTGTTCATGGCCTGGAGCATGTCGATGGCCTCGGCGCCGCGGATCTCGCCGACGACGATGCGGTCGGGCCGCATACGCAGCGAGTTCTTCACCAGGTCTCGCGCCGTGACCTCGCCTTCGCCCTCCAGGTTTCGGGGGCGCGTCTCCAGGCGGACGATGTGCGGCTGCTGCAGACGAAGCTCCGCCGCGTCCTCGATCGTGATGATGCGCTCGTCGGCCGGGATGAAGGAGGAGAGCACGTTGAGCAGCGTGGTCTTGCCGGTGCCGGTGCCGCCGCTGATCAGGATGTTCAGCTTGGCCTTCACGCAGCCCCGCAGGTAGTCCATCATGACCTGCGGGAGCGCCCCGAAGCGGACCAGGTCCGCCGGGCCGATGGGCTTGGTCCCGAAGCGTCGGATGGAGACCGAGGGGCCGTCCAGGGCCAGCGGCGGGATGATCGCGTTGACGCGGCTGCCGTCGGGGAGGCGGGCGTCCACCATCGGCGTGGACTCGTCGATGCGCCGGCCCACGCCGCCCACGATGCGCTCGATGATGTGCATCAGGTGCTGGTCGTCGTTGAAGCGCACCTCGGAGCGCTGCAGCTTGCCGTCCTTCTCGATGTAGACCGTGTCGGCGCTGTTGATCAGGATGTCGGAGATGCCCGGGTCGGCCAGGAGCTTCTCCAGCGGGCCGAAGCCGAGGACCTCGTTGATCACGTCGTCGGCGAGGAGGCCGGCCGCCTCGCGGCTGATCTGCATGCGGCGCGCCGTGATCAGGTTGGCCAGCGTCGTGCGGAGCTGCGGCTCGATGTCCTTGCGCGAGCGGTCGCGCAGGCGGGAGAGGTCGATCGTGTCGATCAGCTCGGCGTGGAGCTGCTTCTTCAGGCGCTCGTGCTCGGGGTTGGACTGCGGAGAGGGCGCGCTGGGCGCGGCGCTCTCCGGCTGCTCGACGACGCCACGGATTCGATCGACCAGTCGCTGGCTCATCCGGTCCTCCTCATCCGCATCAGGACCTCTTCGCCATGGCCGGTCACCGCCTCCCAGGCCTCCTCCAGCGCGCGGGAGGCGCGGGAGCGGCGGGAGACGTCCCAGATGGGCCGCGCCTCGAAGTCGACCTGCGCGAACGCGGCGTCGTCTCTGGGCACGGTCAGCGCGACCGGGATCTCCAGCTGCGCCTCGACCTCGGGCAGGGAGAAGGGGCCGGTGGTGGTCCACTGGTTGATCACCAACCGGATACGCTCCTCGCCCACCTGCAGATCGCGGAGCAGGCGCACCAGGCGGAGCGCGTCGCGCAGGGCAGGGATCGCCGGCGTGCTGACCAGGACCACGAGATCGGCCTTGGTGACGACGGCCAGCATCGCCTCGTCCACGCGCGAGCCGCAGTCCACCACCACGCGGTCGAAGGAGGTCGCGGAGAGGGTGAGCAGGCGCAGGACGTCGGCCGCGCGCGGCTGAATCAGGTCCGCGAAGTCGAAGGGCTGGGGCAGGACCTGGAAGCCGGCGTTGTGGGTCACCAGCGCGCGCTGGAAGCCGACAGCGTCGATGCGATCGAGCTGCTCCACCAGCTTGTGCAGCGAGTGGTCCACCCAGAGGTCCAGCGCCCCCGCGACGCCGCCGCGGTGAAAGTCGAAGTCCAGCAGGCCGACCCGCCCCGCGCGCGCCCGCGCCGCCGCGAGGTGGATGGCCAGGAGCGTGGCCCCCGAGCCACCCTTGGCGCCCACGACCGCGACCACGCAGCCCGAGGGGCTCGCGCCTGGCGCGGGGGTGTTCCCATCGATGAGGCGAGCGCGCTCGCCGAGCTGGCCAGACATCAAGGCTCCGAATCGATAGTCTTCGAGTAGGCCAGCCTCGCGATCTGCCCGTGGGATGGGGCGTTCTCGAGGGTGGCCAGGAGTCTCTCGGGCAGCGACGCGGTGGAGAGAGTGGACCTCATGGGAGCACCGAGATCCGCGGGGTGCGATGTGAGTAGTCGTTGGGGTCGGGAGTCCTGGCGTCTCCGAGAGCGCCCCAGGGGCGCCAAGGTGCCAGGATGAAAGGATACTCCGCTGGCCGTCTGCGCGCACGACGGGCGCAAGGAATATGACAGTATCGGCGCGCGACTTCCCATCCCGGCGCCTTCATCGACCGCGCTTCGCGCCGCTGGTCTCGATCTGATTGCCCTTCTCGTCGAAGCCGACGGTCGTGAGGTCGGAGCCCTGAATGACCTCGGTGGTCGAGGACGCCGTCGGGGTCGCCGGTTTGCTGTGGGCCTTCTGCTGCACCTCCTTGCGGCGAGCGGCGTCTGCGTCGCTCGAGCCGAAGCTGGTCAGCCCGAGCAGCGCGTTCGTCACGAGCGGCCCGCGATCCAGCAGGATGTTCTCGTCCTGCGCGCCGCGCAGGGTCATGTGGAGCTCGCCGCGGCTGGCCGCGAGGGCGAGCTTCTCGGCCTCGTCGGGCATGACCTCGATGGTCACGAGCATCTTGCGGTTCTGCTTGGGCTCTTTGTTGGCCTTGGAGCCCTTCTTTTTGCCGTCGGCCGGCTCTTCGGCCTGGCTGCCCAGCACGTCCTGATCGACCGCGAGCACGCGGACGTTCTGCAGGATCGTCTCCGTGACCCAGTCGGCCCCCAGCGCGTCGGTGTCCGGGCGGATGGTGACGATGACGTCTACCTGATCGGCGGGCATGAGCAGCCCGCCCACGCCCGCCGCCCGATCCGCGAGCACGGTGACCGCGCGCGCGCCCGGCGTAATGATTCGGTCAAGCGTCGCGCGCGCCGAGACCACGTCCAGCCGCTCGTGGCGGAGCACCTCTCCCGGGAGCACGCGCTCCACGGGCATCTTGCCGTACAGCTCCTTGATCTGATCCGGCGGGAAGATGCCCTCGACCGGATAGCTGCCCTCGGGCATCTGCGCCGTGACCAGATCGCCCTCGGCGATAGGCTTGCCCGGCAACAGCTCGTTGGCGGCGGCCACCACCTCCACCAGGGCCGGCCCCGCCTTCGCGTCCTCGATCTGGCGCTGATAGCCGGCGATCACGGCGAAGATGAGCCAGGCCGTGAATCCCGCCACGGCGAGCGCGGCCGCGCCGAAGGCGAGGGTCCTGGTGCGCTGACGAGGCGAAGGGGTTGCCATGCTTGCTCCTCGGGGTCGTGTGCAAGATGTAGCCGATTATCCGACGGTTGCGCCAGTCGCCGGGGCTCTCTCGTTCCCGTTTGACGGGTGGACGGGGGGGAGGCTACCATTGCCGCCTCCAGACGGGGTGAGGCCAGCATGATCCCAGACGCAGTCCGTGAGTGGGTGGAAGAGGTCCGTACGCTGTGCCAGCCAGACGCGGTGGTCTGGTGCGATGGCTCCGAGGAGGAGCGCGAGCGCCTCTTCTCCGAGGCCGTCCAGGCGGGCGTGTTCCTGCCGCTCGACGCGGAGAAGCAGCCGGGCAGCTACCTGCACCGCAGCGACCCCTCGGACGTCGCGCGCACCGAGCACCTGACCTTCATCTGCACCGCGGAGAAGGACGACGCCGGGCCGAACAACAACTGGATGGCGCCGGACGAGGCGAAGGCGAAGCTGACCCCGCTCTACCGGGGCGCGATGAAGGGCCGCACGCTCTACGTGGTCCCCTTCATCATGGGTCCGGCCGGAAGCCCGTTCTCC
>CAZKWG010000323.1:0-8588 GCA_964556105.1 uncultured Enterobacterales bacterium
CGGGGTGGTCTCCACCCGCTACACGACGGCCACCGTCCCCGCCTCCGCCACCGGCCTCGAGGAGGACTGGGAGGTCTACGTGGTCGTGGACGACGGCGACGACAGCGCCGTCAGCGAGACCGTCACCGTGCGCATCTGGCCGGACGCGGGCGACCTCATCGTCACCGAGATCATGCCCGACCCGGACGCCGTCTCCGACCAGCGCGGCGAGTGGCTGGAGATCTACAACACCACCGACACCGACATCGCGCTCGACGACCACACGATCGAGGATCTGGACTACGACATCGCCGCGCTGGACGGGCTGACCCTCGGCGCGGGCGAGCACCTCGTGGTCTGCGTGGAGGACGATCCCACGCAGAACGGCGGGGTGAGCTGTGATCTCGAGGTGCGGCGCCCCAGCTACGGCACCTGCAGCGGCACGGACTGCATGTTGCTCGGCAACAGCGACGACGAGGTGATCATCCTCAATCCCGCCGGGACCGTGGACGAGGTGCAGTACAAAGAGAGCTGGGTGAGCGCGGGCGAGTCCACCGGGCTTGATCCTGACCTCTACGATGACGGCTCCAATGACAGCAAGGCGAGCTGGTGCGCACAGGACACCGCCATCAGCTCTGGCGGTGACAAAGGTACACCCGGCACTTTGAACGACGAGTGCGGATAGGAGGGCACGATCCTGTAGATTAGTCTGTGGAGGTCTATCGCCCATGGCCCTGACCAGACAGCCCGAGCAGGACGTCGCGAGCAACGATCGCGGCCAGGAGAGTTCACCCGCCAATCTGTTCGGCTCCCCACTGTCGCAGATGGCCGGGCTGATGGGCAATTCCGCGATGCTCGGCCTCATGGGCGCCGTGCCGGGGCTGGGGCCGCTGGGCGGGCTCCCGATGCTGGCCACGACCGCGATGAGCGCCGCGGTCGGGGGCGGCGCCGCCAGCCAGACGCCCTATGTCGACATGAACCAGACGGACAAGACGAAGCACCTCGTCGGGCTCATGGAGGACTCGCGCGGGCTGCTGGACGGCAACAAGGTCTCCTCGCACATGGAGTCGCAGCTCGCCGGGATCATGGGCAACGAGGGCTCGCGCAACCTGCGGCGGAAGAACCTCGGCGACTCCTTCGTCGGGCAGGCGAAGGGCCTGAGCACGAAGCTCAAGGGCGTGGACCTCGCCGCCCTGCAGGCCGACCCGGCGAAGCTGGAGAAGTTCTCCACCGGGCTCACCGAGGAGCAGCGTCACCTCTTCGAGCAGGTCAAGAGCGGCTCGCTCGACCTCGCGGCGCTCGACAGCAAGGACCCGAAGGTCAAGGAGGCGGCGCGCCA
The DNA here is from genome assembly GCA_964556105.1 of uncultured Enterobacterales bacterium. Taxonomy (GTDB): domain Bacteria; phylum Myxococcota_A; class UBA796; order UBA796; family CAZKWG01; genus CAZKWG01. The sequence continues at coordinate 1,319 of CAZKWG010000323.1, forward strand.
GCAGATCACTGAGGCGGGCATCAACCTGCGCGCCAACCAGTACGAGGAGATGAACAAGCTGATGGCCCGCCAGAAGGAGGGCGCGCTGAGCAAGCCCGAGCAGGCGCGGCTGACGGCGCTGAAGAACCTGGGCGGGGCGAAGCAGATCGGCATGGGCGGGAAGATGGGCGACATCGCCGGCATGTCCAAGGAGCGCTTCGCCGAGATCTACGAGGAGGGCCAGACCCGCTTCGAGCCGGCCCAGTACAAGGCGCTCAAGGCGAGCTACGAGAAGAACCTGGCGGCCCGCAAGGACCCGACCAAGGGCGTGAAGATGAGCTCGGGCATCGGCACCTTCAACGTGGACGCGACGATGGAGGGCCAGCTCGCCACGAATTCCGACCTCATCGCCGACATGGCGACCAGCTACGGCACGGCGCAGATCATGGGCGCCTACGCCCAGCAGGGGCTGCTCTCGGCCAATGGCGCCGACGGCAAGTCCCACACGTTCACGCTCGACGAGCTGAAGGCCAGCGGGGATCGGCTCACCCCGACCACCGAGGACGTGCAGATGCAGCTCGCGTTCATGAACATGAAGGGCGTGGACATGACCAGCAAGGACATGTCGGCCGGCACGATCGCGCAGAAGTACAACGGATCGAAGCCTGGCTCCGATCTGTACAATCAGTACGTCACGGGCCTGAACAGCCGCACGGCCGCGTACAACGCCGAGAAGGCGGCGCGCGAGAAGGCGAAGAAGAAGGCCTGAGCCCGAGCGGACGCGTCAGCGCGCGGCGCGGCCTCGCGAGAAGTCCATCACGATGACCTGCCCGCCGCGGCGCTCGTCGTCCGGGGCCATTGGGATGGCGGGGCCGGCGTTGGGGGCCGGGCGACGCTTCTCCTGCGCGGTCAGGTTGATGTGCAGGCCCGCGTTGCGCCGCCGCAGGGCCTCGCGGTCCTCCTGCGCGGTCTCGGTGGCGAGCTCCTGCATGGCGTGCAGGACGTCGAGGGGGAGTCGGTCGAGTTTCACAGCAGCAGCCTCCAGCAGATTCGACCCTGAATCTATCTTCGAGGTTTTCTATTGCCATGTCAAGAGATGCGCGGGGAAAATTCAGTACCCGAAGTCCTGTGTCCAGTAGGTTCCCCAGCTTCCTCCCTGATAGTAGCCGATGCCGACGACCCTGGCGCTGCCGCTCATGATGTTCGCGCAGTGGCCGTCCGAGTCCATCCAGCCCGCCACCACGTCGCGGGCCGAGCCGTAGCCGGCGGCGATGTTCTCCCCGACGGGCGAGCCCGTGAAGCCGGCGGCCATCATGCGGCTGACGAAGTCTTCGCCCAGGTCACCGCCGGGGCTCTCGTGGGTGAAGCTGTCGCGCTCGGCCATCCACAGCGAGTGGTAGCGCGCGGCGCAGCGGGCGGGCTCGTCCATGCTGAGCGCGCTCGCGGGGCGGAAGGTGCCGTAGCTGCCGCAGTCGGCGCCCTCGGCGCGCTCCTCGTTGACCAGCTCCAGCACCTGCTCCTCCAGGCGCGCCCAGCCCTCGGGCCAGTCGCTCAGGTCGGGGTGACAGGCCTCGGCTGGATCGGGCTCGCCCTCGCCCTCACCCTCACCCTCGCCCTCACCCTCGCCCTCACCCACTCCCGCAGGGTCGGCGGTGTCGTCGAGCTTCGGCCGGTCCTCGACCGGGATGGGCTCGCGGCCTTTGACCTCGACGGCGCAGGCCAGCACGGGGAGGAGGAGCAGGAGGGAGAGAGGAGAGCGGTTCATCGAAGAAGGCTATCCTGATGTGCGTACAGCAGCAGGGATGCTCCTCCTGTTTGTGGACCGTAGCCCGTGAGGGCGCTCCTGCGCGTCGGCGCGCGCGCCACGGTGATCCGTTTCAGGCTGGTCCTCGTATGGTAGGCGCGGCGCAGAGAGCGCGCCGCGATCCGAAGAAGCAAGCCACCAACCTACGGAGCGAGCCATGCGCGCTGTCGCTACTCTTCTGTCTGCCTTCGCCCTCTCCACCCCGGCCCTCGCCGACGAGGCTCCGCCCGCGCCAGCCGCAGAGACGCCCTCCGGCGAGGATGAGCTCAGCCTGACGGAGCTCCTGTCCACCGTCTTCGCCATGGCGGACGAGAGCCTGGAAGCCGCGCTGGTGGACATGATGGCCGCGGAGAACCAGCCTTGGAACCTGGAGCTCTGCCTGGAGCTCACCTGCATGGCCTACGACAGCGAGGACGGCTACAGCTCCTGGCCCGTCACGCCCTGAGCGGCGCTGCGCAGCCTTCACACCGCGATCCTACCCAACCCCGAATTCCATCGAGAGCCGACCATGCGTACCTTCAGCCTCCTCCTGTCCGTCCTCGCGTTCACCGGCCCCGCCCACGCCGACGAGCCGCTCGCCGCGCCCGCTCCCGAGATGAGCGCCCCGAGCGCCGAGCTCCTTCTGGCCATCCCCGTGGACGGGTCCCCCGAGGGCACGGTCTTCCTGGACGACGCGCAAGCCTGGAACCTCCAGCTCTGTGTTGGGTCCTCGTGCCTGAAGTACGACAGCAACAGCGGCTTCTCCACGAGGACGTCCGCGACCTGAGCGGGCTCAGGCGCTCTTCCGAGTCTGCTCCAGCGCGCCGTGGTACTTCCACCAGCCGCCCTGCCGGACGAAGGTGCTGGTCTCGCCGAAGGAGGCGTCGCGCGGGCCGGATTGCAGGTGGGCGAAGAAGCGCACGGTGGCGTGGTCGCCGTCCTCGTGGCTCTCCAGCACGTCCAGCTTCAGGAAGCGGGTCTCCTCGTAGAAGCGCCGGATCTCGCTCTTCCAGAAGAGCGTGTCCCCCTTCCACTGGGGCCCGAGCTTGTCGGTGGTCTCGATGATGAAGTCGTCGAGGCCATAGGCGTAGGCGGCGTAGCGAGCGCGCATCAGCGCCTCGGCGCTGCGGGGCTGCTGCCACTCGTGCAGGGGCAGGCAGCAACGTTTGTACAGGCGACCGCTGCCGCAGCGGCAGCGCAGGGAGGCGACGTTGTCAGGCCAGGGCATAGCGGAGGACTAACGCGCTCTTGTGGGGCGGGCAGCTCGACAAGGGCGGGAGCGCACGCTAGAGGGGCTCATGTCGCGCACCCTCCTGCTTCTATGGACCTTTCTCGCCTGTGAGCGGGCGCCTGAGCGCTCGGAGGTGGACGGGCTCCCCGCGCGGGCGGCGGAGTGGGCCCTCACGCGGGGTCACCTGCACCTGACCCCGACGGCGGAGCTGGTCTGGCGGAGCTCGGACGCCGCCGTGGCGCTGGACGCCGAGCTCATCGGCCTGCCCGCCGTCGCTGGCGAGCGCGTGGTCTGGTCGGCGCGCACCGGCAAGGGCGCGACGCTGTATGCCTGGGAGCCGGGCGAGACGCCCCGCGCGCTCACCGCGGAGGGGACGCCGGATCGACCGGCCCTCTCGCCGGACGGGGAGACCGTGGTCTTCGTCTCGGGCAGCACGGGCCTGGCCTCGCTCTGGGCGATGCCCTTCCAAGGCGGCGCGCCCGTGCAGCTCACCAACCAGGGGCTGGCGTCCGCCCCGCGCGCCCCCGGTCAGCCGCCCGAGGGCTTCGTCGCGCCGCCGCATCGGGGGCCGCCGGAGGTGGGCGAGGACGGCGTGGTGCGCTGGGAGGCGCCGGATGGCTCCCACGCGCTGAGGCTGCCATGATCGCGCTGCTGCTGGGGGCCGCGCTGGCCCAGGACTACCGTTTCCCCGCCTCCGACGAGGACTACGCCAACTTCTACCCCACGGCCTACAAGGATCACGACGGCTACGACTGGGCCTGCGGGGACCACACCTACTCGGGGCACCGGGGCAGCGACTACGGCTTCGGCAGCTTCACCGGGATGTACGAGGGCCAGACGATCGTGGCGGCGGCGGCGGGCGTCGTGACGGCGACCAACGACGGCGAGTACGACGAGTGCACGACCGGCGACTGCGAGGGCGGCGGCGGCTACGGGAACTATGTCTGGGTGCAGCATGCGGACGGGAAGGCGACCCTCTACGGCCACCTCGCCCAGTGGAGCGTGGCCGTCAGCGTCGGCCAGGCGGTGGACTGCGGCACGCCGCTCGGGCTGGGCGGGAGCTCGGGCTACTCCACCGGCCCGCACCTGCACTTCGGCGTGTATGGCACGGACGGGGACTACCACGACCCCTTCTACGGGGACTGCGTGGGCCCGCCCTCCTACTGGGTAGACCAGGGCGACTATCTGGACCTGCCGGCCGCGACCTGTGAGGCCATCGCCCCTTGCGAGGCCTCGGGCGAGCTGGCCTGCGGCGAGACGAGGAGCGCCGACAGCGGCTCCGGCGGCGCGGTGCGCGCCTATTATGGGTGCGCCGACTGGCTCTACAGCGGGCCCGAGCAGGCCTGGAGCTTCGCCACCGACCGGGCGGAGACCGTCACGCTCTCGCTGACCGGCCTGAGCGGCGACCTGGACATCTACGTCATGGAGAGCGACGCCTGCGACGCGCGCGACTGCCTGGCCTACGCGGACGGCTCGGCGACCAGCGACGAGGTGGTGACGTTCACCGCCGAGGCAGGCCACGTCTACACCGTCGTCGTGGACGGCTACGAGGGCACCTCGAGCGCGTACACGCTCTCGGCCGACTGCGCGGGGAGCTGGCCGTCCGAGGCGGAGGACAGCGCCGTCGAGACCGGCGACGCAGAGACGGGCGGCGCGGAGTCGGGCGGCGCGGAGTCGGGCGACAGCGACCCGGAGCCGGCGCTGGACAGCGCGGCGGAGGGCGCGGGGCCGCCGGGCAAGCGGAGCGACGGGCCGTCTGGCTGCGGCTGCGCGTCGGGCGCGGGGGACGCGGGGAGAGCAGGGTGGGCGGCGATCAGCGCGGCGCTGCTCAGCGTCATCCTTTGTCGCCCACGAACGCGTTTGATGGCGATCTCGGCGCGGGTGGCGCTGCTGCGATCGGGGAAGGGGCCGTAGCGTGCGCCGATGGTCCAGGGGCGCCCGCCGCGGGTGGCGCGGGCGCCGCCGGCCAGCGCGCCGTTGTGTTGGGCGAGGCGGCGCTCGGGCGCGGTGCTGATGCCGACATAGGTGCGTCCGCGGATCTCGGACCACAACACGTAGACGTACCAGCTCCCCTGCTCCTCGCTCATGGGCGGGTCTTTGCCTCCAGCGCCTCCGTGCGCGCGCGCAGCTCGGCGAGCTCGGCCCGCAGCAGCGCGATCTCCGCCTCCTGGCGCTGGATCGTCGCCACGGCCATGCTGGTGTAGCCGTAGAGATCGACGTGGGCGCCGTCGGGGAGCACGGCGGGGCTGCCCGGCTGGTCGTCGATGATGAAGCCCAGGCGCAGGGGCTCCGACTCCGCCTGGGGGTTGTAGTGGTAGCGGGCCAGCCGCGTCTTCAGCAGCGCGTCCGAGAGGGCCGCGCGCTCCGCGTCGTCGAGGTAGGTGATGTTCTTTTTGGCCTTGCGCAGCGAGATCGGGCAGCCGCCCTCCTGCGCCGTCGGGTCCTCCGTGGCGCAGGTCACCAGCGCGTTGCAGGCGTCCTCCGGGTCGCAGCTCGCGCCCTCGGTCTCACAGGGCTCGCCCAGGGCCTCGTCCGTGCAGAGCGGGACGCCCTCGAAGGGGCCGCTGTAGCCGCTGCACGCGGGATCGCCGCAGGTGGGGTACCAGGTCAGGTCGCCCTCGGCGGCGGTGTCGTCCTTCCCGAGGCAGGCGATGAGGCAGGCGGCGAGGAGCAGAGGCGGGACGTTTCGCATGGGCTCTCCTTCGGACGCGGAGCCCCGCGCCCAGGAGAGCATAGCACTGAGGGTGGAGGCCGCCCGAGCGCGTTAGGTCAGACGCAGAGGACACCCGATGAGCGCTGCCCCCTGGACCTTCGCCTCGTTGACCGTGGCCATCGACGGCCCGGTCGCCACCGTGACCTTGACCGGCCCTGGCAAGGGCAACCGCATGGGGCCCGAGCTGTGGCGGGACCTGCCGGAGGTCTTCGGGCGCCTGGATCGCGAGGCGGCGGTGCGGGCCATCGTCCTGCGCGGATCGGGCGAGCACTTCAGCTACGGGCTCGACCTGGTGGCGATGGTGCCGGATCTGGGGCCGGTGCTGGAGGGCGGGATGGCGACCGAGCGGCTCGCGCTGCTCGCGCTGATAGAGCGTCTTCAAGGCGCCACGCGGGCGGTGGCGGACTGTCGCAAGCCGGTGATCGCCGCGGTCCACGGCTGGTGCATCGGCGGCGGCGTCGATCTGATCGCCGCCTGCGACACGCGCCTGTGCTCGGCGGCGGCGCGCTTCAGCGTGCGCGAGGTGCGGCTGGCCATCGTCGCCGACCTGGGCAGCCTGCAGTGGCTGCCCCACCTCATCGGGCAGGGCTGGACGCGGCGGCTGGCGATGACCGGCGAGGAGATCGACGCCGAGACGGCGCGACGCATCGGGCTGGTGGAGGAGGTGCTGCCTGACGCGGCCACCCTCTTCGCCGCCGCCGACGCGCTGGCGCGCGGCATCGCCGAGAACCCGCCCCTGGTGGTGCAAGGCATCAAGTCCGTGTTGAATCACGGCGTGGGCCGGACGCCCGAGGAGGGCTTTCGACACGTCGCCCTGTGGAACACGGCGACCCTGCCCAGCGAGGACCTGCGCGAGGCCATCACCGCCTTCCTGGAGCGCCGCTCGCCGGAGTTTCGGGGGCGGTAGGCGGGCAGAGGAGGCTGGGCGAGGTGTCTTCGGGTCTGGTGAGAATTCCTGACGTTGTCGAGTAGCTCCTCTATTCTGTGAGCGTGATCTACCGCGGTCACGCGAAGGAGCTCCCATGACCTCACGACCTCTTCAGAACACCCTCGCGCTCAGTGTGCTGGCGCACAGTGTGCTGGCGCTCGAAGGCTGTGTGCCGAAGGGTGGGCCGTCGGTGACAGACAGCGCGCCAGACGTCGAGACGGGGGTGGGGGAGACGGGAGAGACGGCTTGGCCAGATCTGGTGTGCCCGAGTTGGTTGGGGGGGCCCAGTGTGAGGCTGGATGAGCCTCCCGGCATTGAGTTCGACTTGCGGATGTCGGTGTTTGGGTTCTTTGGGAGTGTCTATACCTCTTCGGATGCCGCTGTAGACGACCACTTTCGAGTACTGGTCGGTTCAAGTTTCAACGTCTTTGACTTTTTTGCGGGCGCCAGTTCGGAACTGTTCATCACCTGTACCGAGGAGGGAGCCTTTCTGATGCGGGAGGAGGCCGCTGAATGGTCGAGGACCTCGGGCGCCAGTGACGCCCTGACTTCAAGCGTCATCATCGAGTATGATCCCTGGGTATTGCTGATTCCTGCGGACCTCGAGGTGGGCACCACCTGGGAGATTGACAGCCA
>CAZKWG010000324.1:0-8571 GCA_964556105.1 uncultured Enterobacterales bacterium
AGGCTCCTGTACTGACACTGGATCTGGCTCAGGCTCCTGAACTGGCTCGGGCGCGGGCTCCGGAGTCGGCTCCGGCTCCGGCTCTGGCTCCTGAACTGGCTCGGGTTCGGGCTCAGGCTCCTGAACTGGCTCTGGCGCGGGCTCCGGAGTCGGCTCGGGCTCGGGCTCCGGAGTCGGCTCCGGCTCGGGCTCCGGCTCTGGCTCCGGCTCCGGCGCGTCGAAGCTGTCGCTCGCGCCCTCCTCCGTCGGCTCGTCCAGCTCGCCCTGGTCGCTCGAGATCTTCTCCGTCGGGGCCGTCGGCGAGGACCATCCGCGCTCCAGCACCGTCGCCCGCTCCTGCTCCTCCTCGAAGGCGGCCGGCGGCGGGGGCGCGGCGCGCGGCGGGAGCGCTGGCGCGGGGATCGGCAGGGAGGGCGGCGGCGGCGCGGGCGGCGCGGGCGTCGGCTCCAGCGAGCGGGCGAGCTTCGGCGCGACGCTCGAGCTGCTCGGGACGATGGGCGGCGGCGGGATGAACGCGGGCTGTGGCCGGGGCGCCGGAGGCGGGACGCTCTCCCGGGGCGGGGGCGCTCGGGTCGGCTCGGGCGCGCGCATCGGGGGCGCCTTCGCGGGCTGCGCCAGGGCCAGGGGGCGCGGCGGGGCCAGAAGGGGCGGCGGCAGAGCGGGCGCGCCCTCGGCGAGCGTCGGCGGAGGCGAGGGTGAAGGCGCGGCGGCTGGCGCGGTCCTCGGCTCGGGCGGCGGCGCTGGAGGCGGCGCTGGCCTCGCGGGCGGCGCGGGGGGCGGCGCGGGGGCCGGGCGCGGCGCGGCGAGCTCGTCCGCGGACAGCCAGCCGGAACCCGCGGGGGGGGCGGCCTCCTTCGGGGCGACCGGGGCGGGCCTCGGATCCGGCGCGCGGAAGTCGTCCTGAAACGAGACTCCCTTGCTTCGAAGACGCGATACCAGCCCCGAGGGGTAGGAGATCGTGAGCGCTCGCGCGCAGGCACGGCACTGCACCTCGGCGCCGGGGAGGGGGTAGGGCTCCGACAGCCGATGAGGCTCACCACAATTGGGGCACGTGATCTTGAGCGCCATCCCCAGTGCCAGATCCCTCGAGTGCCGGTTCCCCTCGTGCTGCCCTGGTGCCCCTCTCGCCCGCTCTTTGCAGAACCATGGCTGGAGGGCCCGAGAAGGTTGCCCGGTAACGAGCCCGTGGGGGGACGTCAATCAGAGGGACGCGTTCAGCCTCTGGGCGTGTTAGAACTTCGTGCGGAGCCTCGCCCTCGAGGATGACCGCGCGAAGTGTCACGGAGAACGGATGCCCTCGCTCATCAAGCACGTCGCGATCTTCGGCCTCGCATTCCCCGCCACGCTGGCGGGCTATCACCTCCTCTCGGGGGCGCACGGCAGCGAGGTGGATCGCCCGGTGGGCTCCTTCACCCAGGCCGTCAGCAAGCTCACCGGGAGCAGCGATTATCGGCTCTCCGAGCTGCGTCTCCTCGAGAAAGACCTCTGGTACGTCGAGACGCGCTATGTCGAGCAGGACCGGCTGAACCCGGAGGCGATGTTCCAGGCCGCGCTCGACGCGGTGGAGCAGGGCGTGCCCGAGGTGCTCTTCCAGCGAGAGCCCGCGGGCAAGCGCCTGCAGATCTCCGTCGGCAGCTACACCACCACGCTCGTGCTCGAGCCGGTGGACAGCTTCGTCGCCCTCCATGGGCAGCTCACGCGCGTGGCGGAGGTGCTCGAGGATCACCTCAGCGACGACGTCCCCCTCGCCGAGATCGAGTACGCCTTCATCAACGGCGCGCTCTCCACCCTCGATCCGCACACCGTGCTCCTGCCGCCCGAGGCCGCGCAGGAGATGGAGGTGGACAACGAGGGCGAGTTCGGCGGCCTGGGGATCGAGATCGCCATCGACGACGGCTACCTGACGATCAAGGAGCCCATCGAGGGGACGCCGGCGTACAAGGCGGGCCTTCAGAGCGATGACAAGATCGTCCGCATCGAGGATGAGTCCACCATCAACATGGACCTCACCGACGCGGTCTCCAAGCTGCGCGGCAAGCCGGGCGAGCCCGTCACCATCTCGGTGATGCGCCAGGGCTTCGACACCCCCCGCAATTTCACCATCGTCCGGGCGATCATCAAGCTCAACCCGGTCGAAGGCGAGCTGCTTCCGGGGAACATCGCCTACATCCGCATCAAGAATTTCAACGCCAACGTGGACTCCGACATCGAGACCCTGCTGGCCGGCTTCCGCGCGCAGAGCGGCGTGGAGCTCAAGGGGCTCGTGCTGGACATGCGCTCCAACCCGGGCGGCTACCTGAACCAGGCCATCGACGTGTCGGATCGGTTCCTGGCCAGCGGCGTGATCGTGTCCACGGTGGAGGGGGGGCGGAGCGGCAAGCGCGAGACCCGGCGGGCGACCACCGCGCGCACCGAGCCGGACTACCCGATCACGGTGCTGGTCAACGGCAACTCGGCCAGCGCGTCGGAGATCGTGGCGGGCGCGCTGCGCAACCTCGATCGCGCCGTCATCATCGGCGAGCGCACCTTCGGCAAGGGCTCCGTACAGCACCTGTACGAGAACGACGACACCAGCCGCCTGAAGCTCACGGTCGCCAAGTACCTGACCCCAGGCGACGAGAGCATCCAGAGCGTGGGCATCCCGCCCGATATCCTCCTGCAGCCCTCGGTGGTCGTGCCGCCAGAGAAGCCAGGAGAGACGCCCGTGGTCTCGCTGTACTGGCGCGAGTGGGTGGGGCGGGAGGCCGATCTCGATCAGCACCTGGAGCAGGTGCCACACGACGAGCAGGAGACGGCGTACCGACTGCGCTATCTCCGGCCTGAGCGCGACGACGAGGAGCGCAAGTCCCGCAGCAAGAAGGCGATGGACGACTGGGAGGTCCAGCTCGCCCGCGAGGTGCTGCTGGCCGCGAAGGGGCCACGCCGCGCCGAGGTGCTCGCCAGCGCGGCCGGGGTCATCGCCCGGCACCAGCAGGAGGAGGAGAAGCGGCTCGCGGACGCGCTCCGCGGCGTCGGCATCGACTGGTCCGCCGGGCCCGCGCCGAAGACGATCCTGCTCGACGCGCGCCTCGATCTCGGCCCCGATGGCCTGCTGAAGGCCGGCGAGGAAGAGGACATCGGCGTCGAGGTGACGAACAAGGGCACCGAGCCGGTCTACCAGATCTCCGTGGTGACGGGCAGCGACAACGTCTGGCTCGACAAGCGTGAGTTTTATTTTGGCAAGCTGAATCCGGGTGAGACGCGTAGATTCGTCCAGCGGGTCTCGCTCCCGGATGGCTACGGAGAGGAGCTGACGCCGCTCACGCTCACCTTCCGTGATCCGAGCTCCGAGGAGCTCGGCAGCGAGCGCGAGCTGGTGCGCACCCAGGGCAAGCTCCTCCCGCGCTTCGAGTACACGCTCGCGCTGCGCGACGACGGCACGAACGGCAGCAAGGGCGACGGCGACGGGCTCCCCGAGGTGGGCGAGATCGTAGACCTCGTCGTCACGGTGAAGAACGTGGGCGAGGGGCCGAGCCGCGAGGCCTTCGCGCGGCTGAAGAACCGCAGCGGGCGCACGGTGGACCTCGCGCACGCCATCGCCGATCTCGGCACGCCGCTCGACAAGGACGGGAAGTCCTGCGATCCGGACGCCGAGGGCTGCGATCGTGTGCTCGCGCCAGGGGAGTCCGCGGTGGATCACCTGACCTTCGAGCTGCGCGCGCCCCCCACGGAGGGCGCCTGGAAGCTCGAGCTCAGCGTGGGCGACAACCGGGCCTATGACTACGCCGCTGTGCAGCGTGGCGGGTTCTACGCCTACTTCCAGCACACCGAGGACCTCCTCCTCCGCCCCGGTCAGCCGGTCGATGGCCGGCTGCGCAGCCCGCCGAAGATCACCGTCACCCGCAAGCCCGAGGTTGAGCAGAAGGGTGAGGAGTACGTCATCTCTGGGAAGGTCGAGGACGCTCACGGCGTCCGGGACGTCATGATCTACCAGGGCGACGACAAGATCTTCTACCTGGGCGGCGAGGTCAGCACGGACAGCCTGCCGTTCAGCGTAGACGGCTCTCTGGAGGGCGGCTCGTCGCTCTTCGTCGTGCTGGCGCGCGATCACGGCGGGCTGAGCTCGACGGCCGCCTTCAGCTCGTGGAGCCCGGAGCCTCCCAAGAAGGCGGAGGGGCCGCAGGGCGCGGGCAAGACGGGCGCGCGCTAGGGCGGCTCAGCGGGCCAGGGCCCGCAGCCCGAGAATCTCGCGCCTCAGACGCTGAATGTCGTCGGTGAGCCTGCGCAGGTCCGCGCCGATGGCGCCGCGCGCCTGGCGCTTGCGGAAGGCGAGCCGGGTGGCGGCCTGGATGTAGAGGGCCGGCGGGATCCCGCGCTCCAGCCAGCCGACCCGCCCGCGCTGCAGCGTGCTCGCAAGGATGGGGACATGAGCGGTCGGCAGGGTCCCGAGCGCGGCCTCTTCGGCCAGCTCGATCTGGATGAGCCGCTTCTCCGAGCGCAGGCAGATCTGGTAGACGATGAAGAGCGTGAGGAATTCGGCCGGGAAGACCAGCAGGTTCACCAGGGTCAGGGCGCCGTTCATCTGGGCGATGGCGTCCCAGGTCAGGAGGCCGTTCCACAGCGCATGCATGGACAGGGCGATCAGGAAGCCTACGAACACCGCCCCGAGGGCGGCTCCCGCGCCCCGCCCACGAGACCAGCCCAGGGCCGCGCCGACGCACGAGGTGGCGCCCGCATGCATCAGCGCGCTGTAGAAGGTGCGGACCACGACGGTCCCGGCCCAGCCCAGCAGATCGCCCGAGCTCCCCACGTCCGTGAAGTAGAAGAAGTTCTCCGTCATGCCGAAGCCCAGGCCGCTCGCCGCCCCGTAGACGAAGCCGTCCGTCATGTTGTCGAAGGCGCGCGATCGGACGACAAGGAAGAGGATGATGGCCTTGGTCGGCTCCTCGATCAGCGGGGCGACGATGACCGGCGAGGCCAGCGAGGCCGTCTCCGCGCCAAAGACCAGGCTGAGGCCGGTGTGACCGATGAAGTTGCCGATCAGCGCCAGGAACACCGCCCCCACGGCGCCCCAGAGGAAGGTGAGGCCGACCAGCCAGAGCGGCTCGCGCTCGTAGCGGTCCAGCCACCACATCACGCCCAGATAGGTGAGCATCGGCAGCGCCGCGCAGAGGGCCGACAGCAGCAGCAGCAGCAAGGATCCCATGGCCTGACCTCAGTACGGGCACTGGAGCCTGTTCCCAGTGCGCGGGTAGGTGTTATCTTCTCCTGGTCTACGCTCCCACGAGCTCGGAGGTCTCCCATGAGCATCATCTCTCGCATCAAGCGTCACCTGCCGATGGCTGGCGGTGGCGAGCCGCCCCGCGGTCCCTCGTCCGGCAGCCCCATGCCCCGCTCCAGCGGGATGTACGAGGACGAAGACGCCGCTTCGCCGCGCGGTCAGACGCCGGTGACCGAGTTCATCGACGATCTCGTGAAGAAGAACCCCATCGTCATCTTCATGAAGGGCTCGCCCACCGCGCCGCAGTGTGGCTTCTCGGCGCGCGCCTCCTCCATCCTGCTCTCCTACGGCAAGCCGCTCACGCACTTCAACGTGCTCGAGGACGGTGAGGTCCGGGACGGCGTCAAGCAGTACAGCAGCTGGCCGACCATCCCCCAGATCTACGTGGGCGGCGAGTTCCTCGGCGGCAGCGACATCCTGGCGCAGATGCACGAGAACGGCGAGCTCAAGCAGGAGATCGAGAAGGCCTTCGCGCCTCAGAGCTGAGCGAGCAGGCGCCCTCCCGCGCGGCCGGCACCCGGCCCCATGCGGATCGGGTGGGCGGCAGCGCGGACGATCAGGGGGTCGTTGTCCACCGCGACGACGCTGGCGCCCTGGTCCACCAGCTCCTGCAGCAGCTCGACGAGGCGGCAGATGTCCTGCGGGTGCAGGCCCAGGCTCGGCGCGTCGAGCAGGTAGAGGGTCCCCGGAAGATCGCCTGGGAGCCCCAGCTCGCGCGCCAGGCGCACGCGCTCAGCCTCGCCGCCGGACAGCGTGTCGGCCGCCTGGCCCAGCCTCAGGTAGCCCAGCCCGGCGCTCTCCAGCGTGCGCAGGCGCGGCTCGATGGCCGGCTGCGCCATGAAGAGCCGTCGCGCCTCCGTGACGGTCAACGCCAGGATCTGCGCCACGTCCAGGCCACGATAGCGCACGGAGAGCGCGCCGGGGCCAAAGCGTCTCCCCTCGCAGCGCTCGCAGGGCGCGTCGATGTCGGGGAGCAGGTGCAGCTTCACCGCGCGCACGCCGGCCCCTTCGCAGGCCTCGCAGCGCCCGCCGGGCCGATTGAAGGAGAAGGTCTCCGGGCCATAGCCGCGCACCCGGGCCTCGCGGGTCTCCGCGAAGAGACGCCGGATCGGGGCCCACACGCCCGCCACCGTGGCCGTGCAGGAGCGGCGTGAGCGACCGAGCGGCGCCTGGCTGAGCCGGACGAGGCGGCGCACCCGCTCGACGCCCTCGAGCTGAGTGAAGGGCAGGGGAGGGGACCCCGCCCCGTGCAGGCGAGCGGCCAGCGCGCGCCCCAGGGTGAGGTCGAAGAGCGCGGTCTTTCCGGCGCCGCTCGGCCCGGAGACCGAGACCAGGCAGCCCAGCGGCAGGCGCAGATCTACCCCCGCGAGGTTCCAGCCGCGCGCGCCGCTCAGCACGAGCGCGTTCGCCGCCGCGCGCGCCCGAGGCCGCGGCGCCTCCAGCTGGCCCGAGCGCGCCCTGCCGGTCGGCGTGTCCGAGGCCTCCAGACCTCGCGGCCCTCCCTCGTAGAGCACCCTCCCGCCCTCTGCCCCCGCGCCGGGACCGATCTCCACCACGCGGTCAGCGCCGTCGATGATCAGAGGATCGTGGCTCACCACCACCGCGGAATTCCCGGCCTGGACCAGGCGGCGGACGAGCCCGAGCACGGCGGCGCTCTCCTCCGGGCCCAGGCCAGCGGTCGGCTCGTCGATCACGTACAGCACGCCGGAGAGGTCGCCCGAGGTCTGGCTGGCCAGGTGGACGCGCCGCCCCTCGCCAGCCGAGAGCGCGTCCGATCCCTGCCCCAGCGTCAGGTGCCCGAGCCCGAGGGCCACCAGCAAGGCGAGGCGTCGGCGCAGCTCGTCGCGCAGGGGAGCGCTCAGCGACGCGGTCTGGAGCGTCTCCGCCCAGGCGTGCGCGCGCGCGACGGGCTCGCCGAGGAGGACGGGCAGGCTGTGCCCTCCCACCCGAAAGGCGCGCGCCGCAGCCGAGAGTCGCGAGCCTCCACACTCGGCGCAGGGAGGGGAGAGCTCCTTCTTCTCCGCGCGCCCCGTGCCCTCGCAGCGCGGGCAGGCGCCCTCGGCGGTGTTGAAGGAGAAGAGCGCGGGCTCCGGTCGGGCGAGCGAGACGTGCCCCTCCGGGCAGGCCGGATGATCGGCGAAGAACAGCGCGTCTTCCTGCTCCGAGCCCCTGTTCTGGGCGAGCGCGAGCATGCGCCCCTTGCCGGCGCTCCAGGCCATCTGCACGGCCTCGAGCATGCGGTCGGCCCGGTCGGGCGCGACGCGGATCCGGTCGATCACCACGTCGAGATCGTGGGCGACGCGGGCGTCCAGGGCCGGGCGCTCGTCCAGGCGCACGATCTCCCCGTCCACGCGCGCGCGGGCGAAGCCGAGCCCGGCCATCTCGTCGAAGAGCTCGCTGAGCGAGCCCTTCTTTCCACGGGCCACGGGCGCCATCACCGTCAGCAGGCTCCCCTCGGGGAGGGCCGTCAGGCGCGCGGCGGCGAGATCGGCGCTGAACACGGGCAGGTCGCGCTGGCACTCGGGGCAGCGCGCGACGCCCTCATGCGACCAGAGCGCGCGGAGGAGATCGTGAATCTCCGTGCGCGTCGCCAGGGTGGAGCGGGCGCTCCCAGCCCCGGGGTGGGCGGAGATGCCGATGGTGGGCGGCAGGCCGGTGATGAGGTCCACGTCCGGGCGCGGCAGGCCCTCCACCTTGCCGCGCAGGCGCGGGGAGAGCGCCTCGATGAGGCGGCGCTGCCCCTCGGCATGCAGGACACCAAAAGCCAGAGAGGATTTTCCGGAGCCCGATACGCCTGTGAACACGATGAGCTGTCCGCGCGGCAGCGCGAGGTGGAGGTCGCGGAGGTTGTGAACCCGCGCCCCGTCCACGATGATCTGTGCTTCTTCGGCCACGCCGTGCTCCCGCCTGCGGGGCTGCCCTTGATCGCCCCAGGCAGACCACATAAAGGGTCCGCTGCTGGGGCGTCGACAAGTGGTAAGTCAGCGGACTTTGACTCCGCCTACCGCAGGTTCGAATCCTGCCGCCCCAACCATCCTCTCCTGCGCCGGCCCGTCGCCGCGCAGCCTCAGTAGTGGGGCGGTCGCTCGCTCGCGGGGCCGGTCTCTGGCTCGGCGGCCTCCGACAGGGTCGCGACCTCCCGCTTGAGGCGGGCGACCTCGTCGAAGAGGCCGCGAACGACGCTGTCCAGCTCCGAGAGCTGCCGCTCGTACCAGGCCATGCGGATCTCCATCTCATCCACCCGCTCGCTCTCGGACATCCAGCCTCCACGCCCACGTCCTAACGCGATGGCGCCGCGGAGACGCTTTGCG
>CAZKWG010000325.1:0-8554 GCA_964556105.1 uncultured Enterobacterales bacterium
CCAGCGGGGCCCGCGCCTGCAGCTGCGCCGCCAGCCCCATGATGTCGGCGTAGTTCCAGATCTCCACCAGCCTGTCGCCCTGCCGGTGCAGCAGCTCGATGCCCTCGCCGCGGACCATCTTGTGCGTCGGCGGGATGCCGAGAAAGGGCGCCCGCTGCACCGACGCCCAGTGGTAGCGGATCACCACCCGATCCTCGGTCGTGACGAACTCGTCGCACACGTACCAGAGGTCCGGGAAGGCCTCGAACAACATCTCCATGAGCGCCTTGAAGCGGTCGAGTCCCCGGATGTCGCCGACGCGCGTGTGGCTCACGAAGTCCTCGGCCAGCACGCGGTGGAGCTCGTCGAGGCGGCGCTCGTTGAGGAGCTGAACGTAGAGATCGGCGAGAGACCTGGTGTCGAGCGCGGTCATGGGGAGCCTCGGGGCGGAGGATCGAAGGCGGCCGCGGCGATGGCCGCGAGCGAGAGAAACACGTCGGCGTGGTGGTCGGTGAACGCGTCGGACAGCGGCGACTCGCTGTCGAGCACCCCCACGACGCGGCCCGAGCGGGTGATCGGGACGCAGAGCTCGGAGCGGGCCTCGACGAGGTCGCGCAGGTAGCGCGGGTCGTGGCGGACCTCGCCCACCCGCACCACCGCGACGTCCCGCGCGCAGCACCCCACCAGACCCTCGCCCAGGCGCTGGCGCAGCGGCCCGCGCACGGAGCGATCCGGCGCCCGCTTCGGCCCGTAGGCGGCGACCTGCACCAGCGCCCCGCCGTCCCAGGCGTAGACCACACAGTCCGCGACGCCCAGCACCAGGCCCACATGGTCGGTCACCGAGCGCAGCGCGGCCCGCCGCTCCGCGTCGCCCGGCACAGGCTCCTGGACCTGGGCGTCCAGACGATAGCCCGTGCCGCGCACCGTGATCAGGGCGACCGGGCGCTCCGGATCCGCCTCGATCTTTCGCCGCAACCGGTAGATCGCGTTGGAGAGGGCGCCCGCCTGGACGATCCCGCTCCGCTGCGCGAGGTGCCGCAGGGGGACCACCTGCCCCGGCCGCCGCGCCAGCTCCTCGAGCAGCAGGCGCTCTCCCGTCGTGAGCGCCACCGCGCCGTCCGGGCCCTCCACGAGGCCGCTCGCCAGGTCGATGACCCGGTCGGGCAGGGCGATCGGGCGGCGCACCGCTGGCGGCGGCGGCTCCGGCTCCGGCGGCTCCGCGCCCACGAGCAGGCGGTAGCCGAGGCCATGGACCGTGAACAGCGCCCGCGGCGAGGCCGGATCGCGCTCGATCTTCTGGCGCAGGCGGGTGATGGCGGCGTCCAGGGCCCGGCTCGACGACAGCGGGTGGTGCCCGAACACGTCCGACAGCAGCGCGTCGCGCGACACGGGCTGCCCCGACCGCCGCGCCAGATAGCCGAGCAGATCGACCTCGCGGTGGGTCAGCGCCACGCTGGCCCCGTCCGAGGCCACGAAGCGCCCGCGCAGCAGGTCGACCACGCCGGTCGGGAGCTCGAGGTGCGCAGGCGCGGGGTCGGCCATGACGGGGAGCATACCGTACATGCTGACCTTCTATTGGGCGCCCCGCTCCCGCGGAGCTCTCATTGGAGACGTTGTGTATCACCGCTCCTCTCCGCGACGGCGTCTGGCGTAGAGCCAGGGTGCGCGATGAAGCGCTCAATCAGGAGCCCACCATGCGACACCTCATCCTCCCGATCCTCATCACCCTCTCGAGCGCCGCCCTCTCCAAGACCGCCCTCGCCGGAGAGCCCCGCGGCAAGGGGCCCCCCTCCTGCCGCGACGCCTTCGACATCGACGTGGTGCTCGGCACCTACATGGAGGTGTCGAACTCGGGTGACGCCTCGCGCAACGCCGAGATCCTGGCCCCCTCCTACGTCAACCACACGGGCCTCGGAGACTTCGGCTTCGACGCCTACAGCGCCCTGATGGGGAGCCTCTACAGCGCCTTCCCGGACATCCACTACACCGTCGAGCAGGTCATCGTGGACGGCGATCAGTTCGGGATCGAGTACAGCTTCACCGCCACCCACACCGGCACGTTCCTGGGCATCCCCGCCTCGGGCGTCGTCGTGCAGGGGCGCGGGATGGAGCTCCACAAGGTCGAGGACGGCATGATCGTCGAGACCTGGAACTACTCCGACCTGCTCTCGCTCTTCACGCAGATCGGAGCCGTCCCGCCGCTGCTCTGAGCGCGAATAAACTAGGAATTATCCTAGCCTCAGGACTCCAGCACCGCGCTCTCGGAGGTCACCGCGCGCTCCTCGAGGACGCCGAGCGCGCAGTCGGTGGTGCTGAGGCGGGCGCTGGGGCTCTCGGCGTAGGGGTCGAGGTCGTCGATGCGCAGGCCGCAGGCGTCGCCGATGGGCGCGTCGAAGAGCACGGCGAAGTGGCGCGAGAAGTGGTGGTGGCCGGGGCGGTAGATGAGCTGGAAGAACTCGGTGATCTCGAAGTCCACGCCGTCCAGGGTGCCGCGCGCCTCGGAGAAGGCGCCGACGGCGGTGGTGGACACGTTGTCTCCGAGCCGCAGGGTCATGGTGATCTCGCCGCCGTCGAAGACCAGGGTGTGGGTGTCGGTGGTCCAGGTGTCTACGGCGCAGGCGCCGAACTTCATCGCCGTGGGATCGAAGACGGAGACGCCGTCCGGGACCAGCTTGAACTCCAGCCCGGAGCCGGTCTCGGCGTCGAAGACGGCGCCGTCTCCCACCAGGGGCGCGGGCGCGGCGCCCTCGTCGCCCACCAGCAGGAAGGTGTGGGAGAGCGACCAGACATCGCCGGCCAGATCCATGGGCTGCTCGCCGTAGAGCGAGGTGTAGGCGGTGCCCGACCAGGCGCTCACGGAGACCGTGGTGGAGCCCTCCCCGTTGGCGGCGGGGCCGGGCGCGTCGATGCCGAAGCGGGAGCAGACCGGCAGCGCCAGCCCAAAATCGCCCTCCTCGGTCGGCAGCGGCCAGGCGCCGGCGGCCACCTTGAGGACGCTCTTGGCGCTCAGCTCCTGCTCCAGCGTGCGCTCCTCGTTCCAGTTGCTGCAGTAGATGGCGTCCTCGGTGGCCTCGAACAGCCCCGTCCAGGCCTCGTCGCCGACGTAGGCGTCGCCGTCTACGCAGGAGGACCAGTCGTAGTGGTCGAAGCGCGTGTCGGTCTCGCCCGTCTCGCCCGTCTCGCCCGTCTCGCCCGTCTCGCCCGAGTCGGTGTCGGTGTCGGTGTCGGTGTCGGTGTCGGTGTCAGGCTCACCGGTCTCCGTGTCCGTGTCCGTGTCCGTCTCGCCCGTGTCGTCTACGGGGGTGGTCTTGTCCTCGCAGGCAACGGCCAGCGTCAGGAGCAGCAGGAGCGGAGTGCGCAGCGTCACGTTCGACCTTCCTCGGTTCGGTTCGGGGTCAGCGCAGGTAGGGGCGGATCTGCTTGAGCTTGAGCTGGCCCTCGCTGTCCACCTTCCACTCGGTGTCCCAGAGCACGTCGCGCCCCTCCGGCACCTCCTCGTCCTGCGGAAAGACCAGGCTGGTCTCGTAGAGCACGGCGGCCAGCTCGCTCAGCTCGGCGTCGGTCAGCACCTCGCCGCCATCGACCTCCGAGCTGCCCGAGACGCGCAGGATCTCGGTGACGACGCCGTCCTCGACCGTGACCAGCACGTTCTCCGGGACCACGCCGCTCTCGGCCGAGACGACCTCCAGCTCGCCCTCCTGGGCGTTGATCAGATAACGATCATCGTCGTCGGCGGCGGGGTTTCCCGTGAACGCGACGACGTTGGCCTGCTCGTAGCCGCTGCGCGTGTTGACCAGGACGCCCATGGCGACCTGGGACTGGTCCATGCCGTACCAGTCGCGCTCGTCCCAGGCCTCCATCTTCCACAGCGAGGCCCAGACCTCGAGCAGGGCGGCCTGCAAGGTCTGCTCTTCGTCCTTGCGGTCATCACAGATGCAGGGGCCGCTCTCGTCGCCGTCCAGCTCGTCGGCGACGCAGACGCTCTCGGACTCGTACAGGCCGGCGCCGCTGAAGCCCAGGCTGTCCTCGGCGTTCGACGACGAGCGGAAGCGCACCATGATCTCGTCGCTGCCCCAGACCTCCTCGATGCGCTCGGCCAGCGCGGCGACCAGCGCGGGGTCTACCTCGGCGTCCTCGATGGCGTCGCGCAGATCGCCGAGGCGCGCGCGGCGCTCGGTGGGATCGGCCAGGAAGAGGGGGTCGGCATGCCAGGCGTCGAGCGTCTCGGTGAAGGTGTACTCGGCCTCGCCCGCGCCCAGGTCTACCAGCCAGCCATGGGTGTCCATGAACTCCTGGTAGTAGTAGAAGGGGATCAGAAAGCCTGTGAGTTGATATTCTTCGTCGATGAGCTGGTAGAGCGTGGCGAGGTTGGTGCCCTTGGAGCCATAGGTGCAGGTGGCCTGGGCGCGATCCTCGGCCGTGGACGTGGCCAGCTCGAGCAGGCCCGGGAAGCTCAGCTCGTCCAGCACCGGCGGACAGAGCTCGACGGGATCGGGCTGGATGCTCGCCCACCAGGCCTCGGCGTCCTCCGTGCTGGCCGCCTCGACGCTCCAGTCGTCGGCGCCGCACTCGAAGCGCACGAGCTGACCCTCCCAGGCGGCCAGCTCGCCGTGGGGATCGGCGACGAAGCAGTTCGGGGTGCCGCGCGCGGCGCTGCGCACGGAGAGGTGAGAGAGGCCGCCCTGACGGGTCCCCGTGACGATGCCGCTGACGACGCGCTCGAGGTCGACGGGCGCCTCCTCGATGACCAGGATGTCCTGGTAGCCGAAGTCGGCCTCCACGGTGGCGGCCTCCAGCTCCTCCAGGGTGTACAGGCGCAGGGTGCCGTAGGCCTCGCCCTGGTTGTAGGCCTCGTACACGACGTCCGAGTCCAGCCCCTCGATGGTGAACGGCGCGTCGGCCCAGCTGGATGCGGCCTGAACCTGGGCCGCGCTGTTCGGGACGAAGGACAGATCGCCGATGTCGAAGCGGTCCTGGAGGATCTCCCAGGCCTCCGTCACGTCCTCTTCGGTCACGGTGCTGGTGGAGTCCGACGGGTCGTCCCAGACGGTGAAGCCGTAGTAGAAGCGGTCGCCCGAGAGGTAGAGGGCGAGGGTGCCGGCGTAGAACTCGCGGCTCTCGGGGTAGAGGACGAGGCTCTCGTAGTCGGCGGTGGTCAGGCCGGAGAAGAGATCGGGGAAGGCCTCGACGAGGAAGTCGTAGTGCAGCGGGTAGGTCCCGACGACCAGGAAGGCCGGCGGGATGCGGGCGTCCGAGCGGGCGGGGACGATGTACTTGCCGACGCGGAGCTGGTCCACGGTGGTCGCGGCGATGGTGATCGCCTCGAAGGTCTCCTCGTCGGGGACCCGGTGCTCGCAGGCGGGGAAGCCCAGCCGCGCCTCCGCCTCGGCGCAGGCGGTCTCCACGGGCGCGCCCGTCTCCGGGTCGGCGGTGTCATCCCCGCCCGTCTCTCGCGGCGTGTCCACCGGATCGGACTTGTCCTTGCAGCCCGGAAGGGCCAGAAACCACAGCGAGAAGAGGGCCGGGACGGTGCTCATCGCCACATCCTTTCATGTTTTTCTGGACGAAGCATCCGCTTTTTTCGCCCTCGGGGCTCAATCTTCCGTGTAGAGCACGTAGAGCGCCCCCGCGGCCAGCGCGCCGGTCGCCTCGCCGGTCGCCCCGATCAGGATGTCGGCGCGCCCGCTGCCGTCCAGATCGCCGAAGCCCACGCCCGAGCCCGCCGCGTCCGAGCGCGCCTCGCCCACGAAGGAGAAGTCCGCGTCCGAGGGGCGCAGACTTCCGGCCAGCGGCCCGAAGTACAGATAGGCCGCCCCGGCGCTCGCGCCCCCGGTGCTGTCGGTGCCCGCGCCGAGCATCAGCTCGTCCACGCCGTCGGCGTTCAGGTCGCGCCCGGAGACGATGGAGGTGCCGAGCCCCTCGGTCGACGCGCCGCGGAAGGAGACGTCGGCGTCCGACAGGCTGACCGTCCCTGTCGCCGGCCCCAGCACGACATAGGTCCGCCCGGCGCCGCCCGCGCTCGCATAAGCGCCGACGACGGCGTCGGCGAGACCGTCTCCGTCCACATCGCCCATGCCGAGGGACTCGCCGGCGTAGTCGTAGGCGCCGTTTCCGAGCAGCTTGCCCGCCGCGTCCGCAAGCTCGCCATCGTCGGTGATCGGCCCCAGGACGACGTGAACGGCGCCCGAGTAGGGCCCGCCGTCGGAGTCGTAGCTGGCCGTGACGAGCATGTCCTCGATGCCGTCCCCGTCCACGTCCTTGCCCGCGCAGATGACGCGGCCCGTCTCCGATCCCTCCTGATCGCCCACCAGCTCGACGTCGGCGCTGGCGTGCAGGTCCAGGGTGCGCGAGGAGATCGGCCCGAAGACCAGGTAGACCGAGCCCGAGTAGTAGCCGCCCGTCACCTCCTCGCCCGCGCCGATGACCACGTCCCCGATGCCGTCCCCGTCCATGTCGGCCAGGTCGCCGCCGTGCCCGCACTCCACCGCCGTCGAGCACGACCCACGCATATCGGCTTCGGAGAACGTCATGTCCTCGGTGATCGGCCCCAGAAAGACCACCGCGTCGTTGGTGGGAGCGTCCGGGGCGCCCAGGAACACGTCGCCGTAGCCGTCGTCGTTGACGTCCCGGATCGCGGTCGTGCGCCCGCCCTCATAGGCGCCCGAGCCGCCCGTGAGCTCGTAGCTCTTGTCGTCGAAGGTGGACACTCCGCTGACCGGCCCGTAGGTCACCCAGGCCGAGCCGGTGTAGCCATAGGACCACATCGCGCCGGTGACGACGTCCTCGATGCCGTCGCCGTCGATGTCGCCCACGTCCATGTGCCGCCCGGCGTCGTCGCTGCGGCCCTCCGCGTAGAGCTTGGCGTCCGCCAGCCCCAGATCGCTCTCGTAGCCGCAGACCGTGTCCACGCCGTCGCAGTCGGCGTCGATGCCGTCGCCGCAGCTCTCGTCGGCGCCGGGGTAGATGGTGCCGTCCTCGTCGTCGCAGTCGTCGCCCGCCTCGCAGGCGCTGCTGTTGTGGCCGTCCTGATCGAGGTCGAAGTCCTCGTCGATGGCCTCGTCGCAGTCATCGTCCTCGCCGTCGCAGGTCTCGGTCGCCGCCGGGTTCACCGCCGAGCTGTTGTCATTGCAGTCTCCCGCGCGGTCGGCGTAGCCCACGGGCAGCTCGCAGGTCTGGATCTGCACGGACTCCGTGCCGTAGCTGTCCCCGTCGTTGTCCCGGTAGAAGGTCGGCAGATCGGTGTCGGTCGGCTGACAGCCCGTGTCGTCCCCCGTGGGGAGCCCGGTATCGCCCGTGTGCTCCGGGATGGGCGGCAGCCCCGTCTCTTTGGAGATCACCCCGCTGTCGTTCTCACAGGCCGCGAGCGCGAGGAGCAGGGAGAGGAGGAGGGGAGAATTGTGGCGTGGAGGTGACATGGCGAAGAGTGTACAGCAGGACTGGGCGAAGCGACAACGTTTCGGAGAGGGGCAGGTCGAAGGGCCCGAGCGGCGCCTCCACGCCGCACAGAACCCGATCCAGAAAAAAACTAGCCGAGCTCGCGTCGAAGCACCTGGCGACGGCGCCATCCATCTCCGACCCGATAGCGCGCGACGCTCACCGCCTCCCAGCCAGGGTGAGCCTCCGGCTCCCGATCGCCGAGCAACAGCACGACCAGACCGCCGGGTCGCAGCAGCTTCGCCGCCAGCGCCAGGCACTCGGGGGGCGGCAGGAAGGCGCGCGAGATGATCCCGTCCAGGTCGGGCGTCAGCGTCTCGGCGCGCACCCGCGTCACGATCGCGTTGGTCAGCTTCGTGGCGGCCACGACGTTGTCCAGGAACACCGCACGCTTCTGGCGGCTCTCCACCAGCAGCACCTGCGCGTTGGGGTAGGCCGCCGCGAGCGCTACACCAGGAAAGCCCGCCCCGCTCCCCAGATCCGCCCAGCGACCGCGCACCTCCAGCCCAGCGACCGCGCCCTGCGCGTCCTCGAAGTGCGGCTCCAGCGGCCCCGGGCCCACCAGATCCATCGCCACCCGCCAGCGCTCCAGCAGCTCCCGGTGGACGCGCGCGACCTCGGCCGGATCCGGGGGAGCGCTCATGGTCGATCCTCCGCCAGCCGCCGCGCGAGGTGGACGGCCAGCGTGTCCAGGGCGGCGGGCGTGACACCGGGGATGCGCGCCGCCTCGCCCAGGGTGCGGGGGCGACCGTGGCGCAGGCGCTCGCTGACCTCGTTCGACAGCCCGGGGAAGGAGAAGCCGAGATCGTCGGGGATCGCCACCTGCGCCATCCGCCGCGTCGCCTCGGCGCGGCTCTGCTCGCGGCGCAGATAGCCCGCGTACTTGAGATCCGTCTCCACCTGCAGGCTGACCTCCCGGTCCACCGCCGGGAGATCGTCCACCAGCCCGTCCAGACCCTCCCAGTCGATCTCCGGCCGCCGCAGCAGCTCCGCCACGCTGGTCCGGTTGCGCGGCGGGACGAGCTGACGCGCCTCGAAGCGCGCGCAGGTCTCGGCGTCCGCGCGCACCGGCGTCGCCTCGCACCAGGCCGCGGTCCGCCCGATCGCGTCGAGCTTCGCCTCGAAGCGCGCCCAGGCCGCG
>CAZKWG010000326.1:0-8521 GCA_964556105.1 uncultured Enterobacterales bacterium
CCGTTGTTGGCGGGCAGGGGCTCGAGGATGACGGCGGCGATGCGGTCGCCGTGCTCGCGGAAGACGGCCTCCAGCGCGGCTGCGTCGCCGAGCGGCGCGACCAGCGTGTCCTGCGCGACCGAGGGCGTGACGCCCGCGCTGTCGGCGAGCCCCTGGGTGACGACGCCGCTGCCCGCCTTGACCAGCAGGGCGTCTACATGCCCGTGATAACAGCCGCCAAACTTCAGGATCAGCGGGCGGCCGGTCGCGGCACGGGCGAGGCGCACCGCCGTCAGGACGGCCTCGGTGCCCGACACCACGAAGCGGGCGCGATGCGCCCAGGGGAAGGCCTCCAGCACGAGCCCGGCCAGCGCGGGCTCGTCCCGGTGGGCGGCCCCGAAGCAGAGCCCGTCGTGGGCGGCGCGGGTGACGGCCTCCACCACGGCGGGGTGGGCGTGGCCGAGGATCAGCGGCCCCCAGGCCATGCAGAAGTCGGTGTAGCGGTTGCCGTCCTCGTCCTGGACCTCCGCGCCCTGCCCGCGGGCCAGATAGCGGGGGACGCCGCCGACCTTGCGGAAGGCGCGGACCGGGCTGCTGACGCCAGCGGGGATGAGGGCGCTGGCGCGGGCGTAGAGGGCCTCAGAGCGCGCGGTGGATGGGGCCATGGTCGGTGTCCTCCCAGGGGGTTCCGGCGTGATGGAAGGCGGCGTGCGCCCAGGTCTCGTCGGCGTCGGGCGGCGGCTGGGCGGCGTAGCGCAGCCAGGCGCCCTCGCACTCCAGGCCCCAGATCAGGCGCTCCTCGGCGCAGGTGGCCCCAAAGGCGCTGGCGCAGCCGCCCTCGCTGGCGCTGAGCAGGGCGCGCTCCAGGCGGACGGCGCGGGCGGTCGGGGCGTGATCGACGAAAGCTAATAGATCTAGTAGCTCGCGATCGTCCGCCCGGCACTGCACCGCCACCGCCCCCTGCCCCGGCGCCGGGATCCAGCGCCGCGGGTCGAGCGCGTAGACGGCCAGCCCCGAGAGATCCAGCGTGAGGCGCGTGAGGCCGGCGGCGGCCATGATGATCGCCTCGTAGCGCCCCTCGCGCAGGCGCTCCACGCGGGTCGGCACGTTGCCGCGCAGGGGCAGGGCCTGGGCCTGGGGAGCGTAGCGCCGCAGCAGGGCCTCCCGGCGGAGCGCGCTGCTGCCGACGCGCGCGCCGTGTGCCAGTGGCAGGTGACCCTCACCCTGCTCACGCACCGCCTCGGGCCGCACGAGCAGCCAGTCGGCCACCGGCCCGCGGGGGAGCACGGCGCCCAGGCAGAGCCCGTCCGGCGAGGTGGTGGGCAGATCTTTTAGCGAGTGGACCGCCAGATCCAGCTCGCCCGCGCGCAGGCCAGCCTCCAATTCTGCCGTAAAGAAGCCCTTGTCCAGCCGGCCGACGAGGCGATCGGAGAGATCGACGTCGCCGCGGGTGGTGACGTGGACCAGCTCGCTCTGAAGCCCGGGGGCGGCCTCGGTGAGCGCGGCGAGGACGGCGCGGGTCTGCCAGAGGGCCAGCGCGCTGCCGCGGGTTCCGGCGCGAAGCGGTCTCATGAGCTGCCCCCCTGGTCGATGACGCGGCGCCTGGGCGTGCCGGCGGCGCCGCGGATCAGCCGATGTCCAAGGCGGTTGATCCCCTCCCGCAGGACGGCGGCGGCCTCGGGCGGCAGGCCGGTGGCCATCTGGGGCAGCTCGTCCTCCAGGAAGGCGCGGCGCTCGGCGTCCAGGGCGCGCAGGGCGTCCGAGGGCGGCGGGGCGGAGAGCGCGCTGACCACCTCGTCGCAGCCGGCCTCCACCAGCGCGAGCAGTCGGGCGTGCTCGGCCTCGGGCAGGGCGACGGCGCCGGTGAGGAGCTGGTCGAGCCCCTCCACCGTCCAGCCGGGCGCGCTGGCGATCTGCGAGGGGCTGCCCAGGTCCAGGGCCAGGGGCTGATCGCCCCGCTGCGGCAGGCGGAGCCAGGGCTGCGGGCCGCCGGTGCAGATGATGATGGCGGAGGCGGCGTGCGCGGCGTCGAGGAAGGCGGGCAGCGCGCGGCGCGGGAAGGGGTGGGCGCCGGGGATGGCGCGCCCGACGGCTCTGCCGATCTCTCCCGTTCCAAGCACAGGGATCTCACCCTGGGCGCCCAGGTCCTGCAGGCGGCGCTCGGCGAGGGACTGCACGCCGCGCTGGCGAGGGGCGGCGTCGCCGCGTCGGTCGAGCAGGCGCCGCACGGCGCGCCAGACGAGGTGCAGGGTGGCGTCGACGTGGCCGGCGCTGTGGGCGCGCTCGAAGGCCTGCAGGACCTGACGGCCGACGGCGCGCTCGCCCTCGACCACCGCCTCCAGCCCGAGCGCCACGCGCAGCAGGTGGTCCAGGGCCGCCCGGCCGATCCGCGCCCGCGGCTCGCGCCCCTGCGCGGCCTCCCCGGCGGCGCTGAGCAGGGCGGCATGCAGCAGGGAGGTGGCCCAGGCCGGCCGCGCGCTGCTCACCAGCCAGGTCACCCGCGAGCAGGTCTCGACGCGCACGATGCCCGTCGCGGCGCCGCTCTGGAGCAGGGCCAGGGTGGGCGCGTCGGGGCCCTGATCGGCCGCCAGCAGCGCCGCGCGCGCGGAGGTGGGCCCCTCGCGGAAGCTCATCCCCACCGTGCCCAGCGGCAGCTCACCCGCCACGGACCACCGCGTCACAGAGGGCGGCGACCGCGCTGGGTGGCGTGCCGGGCAGGATGCCGTGGCCCAGGTTGACCACGAAGCCCGGCCCCAGGGCGCGCATCTGCTCGAGCAGGTCCTGCGTGGCCTCGCGCACCACCCGCTCGCCCGCGAAGAGCAGCGTCGGGTCCAGGTTCCCCTGCAGGGCCGCCCCAGGCAGCAGCGCCCGCCCCTCGGCGAGCGGGGTGCGCCAGTCCAGGGAGAAGGCCGTGGCGCCCGTCTGGCCGAGCAGGGGCAGCAGGTGGTGGCCGCCGCGCACGAAGAGGATCACCGGCTTGCCCAGGGGGAGGATCGGGGCGATCATCCGCTGCAACGCCGGCACGGCGAAGGCGGCGTAGGTCTCGCGATCCAGCAGGCCGCCCCAGGTGTCGAAGATCTGCACCGCGTCTGCGCCGGCCTCGATCTGCGCCGCCAGCAGCGCGCTGCCCGCCTCCGCCAGCAGGCTGAGCGCCTGACGGGCCAGATCCGGGTCGGTGCGCAGCAGGGTGCGGGCCAGGAGCAGCTCGTCCGCCGAGCTGCCGTCCACCGCGTAGCCCAGCAGGGTCCACGGCGCCCCCGCGAAGCCGAGCAGGCCGAGATCCTCGCCGATCGCCGCCCGCAGGTGGCGCACGGCGCGCGGCAGGAAGGCCAGACGCTCGGACAGCCCCTCCGTGTTCCAGGCGGCCAGATCCTCGGGCGCGCGCAGCGGGCGGGCGATGGCCGGCCCCTCCCCCTTCACGAAGGTCACCCCGAGCCCGAGCGCCTCCAGGATGACCAGGATGTCGCTGAACACGATGGCGGCGTCCAGCGGGAAGAGGCGCAGGGGCTCCAGCGCGACGCCCGTGGACAGCTCCGGATTGTGGCAGACGTCCCAGAAGCCATGGTCGCCGCGCACCGCGCGATAACCGGGGAGATAGCGCCCGGCCTGCCGCATCAACCAGACCGGCGGGCGGTCGGTGGGCTCACAGCGCAGGGCGGCGACGAGGCGTTCGCGGGGGGTCATGGGGCGCTCCGGGGAGGGCACTCCTTAACGCCCCCCTCGCGCGGCTCTGTCACCGCTCTGTCATCGGGGCGCGCCGGGCGGCGGCAGACGGGTGATGAGGCCGGATGTCCAGCCCCTGGGTCATCACCCGCCCCCGGGAGGAGGCCGAGCGCGACGTCGCGGCCCTCCTGGCGCGCGGCGTCCCGGCCCTGGCGCTGCCCGTGCTGGAGCGCGTGGCGCTCCCCTGGTCCGCCGAGCGGCCCGACCTGCTCATCCTGAGCAGCGCGTCGGTCATCGAGGCGGTGCGCGCGGCCTGGGAGCGGCTCGACCGGCCGGCGCGGGCGCTCTACCCGACCAGCCTGGCCGGCCTGGACAGCCCCGAGCAGCGGGCGGCGGTGGCCCACCTGGAGACGAACATTCAGGTTGGACGGGTCGCGGTCCTGGATCTTCGACGCCCGGCCGATCTCGACGCGCGCCTGGAGGCGGCGCCGCCCGGCGCGCGCTGGGTCCTGGCCAGCCCATCCGCCGCCCGAAGCCTGTTTGAATGCCGATCCCTGCCGCCCGCCGCGGCCGTGCTCTGCCACGGCGCGTCCACGCGCGCGGCCTGCGGCTCGGGATACCCCGCCGGCTGGCCCGCCCCGACCCTCGGGCGCGGCGCGCGCGTGCTCGAGACCGTACTCGACGCCGAAGCCCGCCCTCTCTCTGCTTCCTTCCTGGAGAACCGATGAATCTCCCCGTCCGCATGCGCCGCCTGCGCGCCCGCCCCGCCATCCGTCGCGTCTTCGCCGAGCGCACCGTCGACCCGCGCCAGCTCGTCCAGCCCTACTTCATCGTCCCAGGCGAGGGGGTCGCGGTGGAGCAGCCGCCGCGCTCCGGTCTGTGGCGGGTGAGCGCCGACGTGGTGGCGCGCGAGGCGCGGGCGCTCCAGGCGGGCGGCGTGGGCGGGATCATGCTCTTTGGTGTCCCGCCCGAGAAGAGCGACGACCCGGACGCCCTGCCCGCCCAGCTCGCCCCGCTGACGACCGCCATGGCGGCGATCCGCGAGGCCACGCCCGATCTGCCGATCTTCGTCGATGTCTGCCTGTGCTCGTACACCACCCATGGCCACTGCGGCCACGTCGCGCATGGCCGGGTGGACAACGACGCGAGCGTCGCCGTCCTGGCGCGCCAGGCCACGCTCCTGGCCAGGGCCGGCGCCGACTTCGTCTGCCCCTCGGACATGATGGACGGGCGCATCGGCGCCCTGCGCGCCGCCCTGGACGCCGAGGGTCACGTCGAGACCGGCATCGTCTCCTACGCAGTGAAGATGGCGTCCGCTTTCTACGGCCCCTTTCGCGCCGCCGCCGACTCCGCCCCGGCCTTCGGCGACCGCAGCACCTACCAGATGCCCGCCGGCAACCGCCGCGAGGCCCGCCGCGAGTGGCGCCTGGACGAGGCCGAGGGCGCCGACGCCCTGCTCTTCAAGCCCGCGCTCACCAACCTGGACCTGATCCGCGACGCCCGCGAGGGCTCGGACCTGCCCCTCTTCGCCTACCAGGTGTCCGGCGAGTACGCGATGCTGCGCGCCGCGGCCGACCAGGGCCTGATGGACCTCGATCGTGCCGTCCAGGAGACGCTGCTCAGCATCCTGCGGGCTGGGGCCGACGTGATCGTCAGCTACCACGGGCGGGCGGCGGCGGGGATGACGGGGGCCCCGCCCACCAGATAAGCCCCACCCCATGCCCGCCTTCCCCATCGATCCGCAGTCCAACCCGCTCGAGCTGGTCCCGATCCCGCCGCCGTCCGCGCTAGCCCGCCGGGAGGCGCGCTTCGCCGAGGCCGATGAGCGACGCCACCGCTACCACCTGCCCGAGGCGCTGGAGTCGGCCTCGCCCGTGGGCTATCGCACGCGCGTGGCGCTCACACGGGCCGAGGGCGCGGAGGCGCTCTCGCTGCTGTCCCTGGCGCGGCCGAGCGGCTTCGTCGCGGGGACCGGGCCCACCGAGGGCGAGCTGTTCGAGGAGGCGTCCATCGGGCTGATGATCGCCCGGCAGTCCACGAATTACCGTGGTCAGAAGGCCACGGCGCTGGGGCCCGCGGACGGCGCCAGGGCCGCCGGGATCCTGCGCACGCTCGGGCACCTCGAGGCGCCGGTGCTGGACGGGGCCACCCACACCTGGCTGGTGCTCTCGCGGCCCTACCGCACGCCGTTCACCTTCCTGCTCACGTTCATCGGCCACAAGCCGGTGACCAGCCTGTTCACGGTGCCGCTGCGCGCCTGGCGCAAGCAGACGCAGGAGGTGACGGACATCCCGACCATCGCCTACCTCCAGGACATCCACCTGGGCGTGCTGGCCGACGGGATGGAGCGGGCGGCGATCCTGGCCAGCGAGGGGCGTCGGCAGGCGAACGTGCTGCAAGGCCCCTTCTGCTCGCCCGAGCGGCGCCGGGAGAACGCCGCGGGCCTGCGCGCGCTGGAGGATCTGGCGGGGCTCAGCGACGCCGATCGCCGCGCGGGCTGGCGGATCGCGATGGTGGCGCAGGTGGGCGCGACGGCCGAGCCGCTGCCCATCCGCCCCGAGACCTGCCGGAAGGTGGCCGCCAACCTGCTGGCCTTCCGCTCGGAGCGCATCCAGCCGGGGGTCAACGCCGAGGAGAAGGCGCCGCCGCAGTACCAGCAGCGCCAGGACATGGACGTGCCCGACGCCCTGACGGCGCAGGCCGGACGCGCCGCCTTCAACGCCTTCTCGCACTGGGCGGGCTGCGCGCGGGACACCGCCAGGCAGCTCCTGCTGCTGGAGCGCGTAGACGTGCTCACCCCGGGCGGGAAGGAGCGCCTGCGCGAGATCCGCGCCGAGCTGGAGGAGGTGACCGACCAGCTCGTCGACGACCTCCCGCTCTGGGCGGATCTGCCCACGGGCAAACAGCTCTCCGGGAACGCGAAGCGGGGGCGCAAGGCCTTCGCGCTCGCCGGCCAGCGCATCTACATCGGCGGGCTGTCCAAGCCAGCCATCGCCGCGGCGGGCCTGGACTGGAACCTCGCCCTGCGGGCCTTTGGGGCCGCCGCCGCGCGCAGCGCCCTGGTCGCCGAGCTGATGGGCGTGGTGGACCTCCCCGAGGGCTGCGATCTGCTGGCCGGGATCTGCCTGATGGCCGGGCCGATCAACCAGAACGACATCGGCAAACAGTTCTACGGCAGGCCCGACCTGCTGCACCGCAGCCACGCCGAGCCCACCTCGCTCCTGGTCTGGACGCTGAAGGCCAAGACCGTCGCCGACCCGATCGGCAACGAGGAGCAGCTCCTGAACAGCCGCCGCAAAGGGGCGCTGGTAGACCTGCGGCCGGCCCCTCACGAGGTCGTCACGCTGCGCCAGGGCGAGCGCCTCACGCCGATGCGCCGCCGGGACGGCCGCGTCAACGCCGAGCGCGCGTATGGCGACCTGGGCAATTTCGTCACCGACCCCTCCGGCCGCGAGATCGCCGGGAACCGCGGCAGCCCCTGGCCGCGCGCCTGGGCCCTGGCGCCCGCCTGGGAGGAGCACCATGGCTGATCGCGCGTTCGAGACCACGCCCGAGATCCCCTGGCTCCGGCTGCTGACGAAGCGCGGCCGCGGCCTGCGCACGGGCGACACCCTCCCCCGCTTGGAGAGCACGGTGGCGCGCCCCGACACCCAGGGCGCCGCCGCCTACGCCCGCCTCTGCGGCCTCCCGGCCAGCGAGCACCTCCCCCTGCTCTGGCCGCACGTCATGGCGGGCCGCCTCCACCTGGACATGCTGGCGCACCCGGAGTTCCCGCTCGCCGGGATGGGGATGGTCCACGTCGCCAATCGGGTCGTTCAGCGCCGCCCGCTGCGCGCCGAGGAGCCCCTGCGCCTGCGCTGCGCCTGGACCGGCTGGAGCCGGGTGAAGCGCGGGGCGGAGATCACGCTGCTCACGCAGGTCGAGGTCGGCGACGAGGTCCCCTGGGAGGGCACGAGCACCTACCTCTCCACCGCCGTTCAGGGCGAGGGCGAGGCCACCCGCGCCGACCCCGAGCCCCTGCGCGAGGTCCAGCGCTCCACGACCTGGCGCCTGCCCGCCGATCTCGGCCGCCAGTACGCGGCCGTCTCCGGGGACTACAACCCCATCCACATCCACCCCTGGGGGGCGAAGCTCTTCGGCTTCAAACGCACCATCCTCCACGGGATGTGGTCGGTGGCGCGCGGCCTGGGCGAGCTCGACGCGCCGCCGGGCGCCTGGACCCTGGACGTGGTGTTCCGCCGCCCGCTGCTGCTGCCCGGCGCCGTGCTCTTCGAGAGCGCGCCCGACGGGGCCTTCCAGGTTCGGCAGCTCCGCGATCGCAAGCTGAACCTGTACGGCGCCCTGGCGCCCACCTGATGCGCGCGCCTTGAGGTCGCTGGCCGCCTTCGCCTGCGCGCTGCTGGCGCTGGTCCTCCTGGGGACGGCCGCGCGCGCCGCGACGCCCGTTCAGCTCCCACCCGGCGAGCCGGTAGAGCCCTGGCGCGCGCCGCTCGCGCTGGCGGGGCTGACGCCGGGGAGCGGGCGGCCGGGGGTGGAGATCCTGGTCTCCGGCGATCGCTGGGTGATCATCGCCTGGGACGCGTCCGGCGTGGCGCGCGCCGCTGAGCTGAGTCGCCCAAACAGCGCCTCCGCGCGCGAGGATCTGGCCTGGCTCGCCGCGAGCCTGCTCCGGGGAGGCGCCGCGCCCAAGGTGGCCCAGCCCCTGCCGATGCCCGCCCCCGTGCCGCTGCCGACGACGCCGGCGCCCCCGCCGCCAACCCCCGCGGCCGCGCCTCCGAAGCCGAAGGCGCTGGCCGAGGAGCCCACGACCGCCGAGGCCCCTCCCCCGCCGCCGCCGCCCACCCCCGCGCCGGCCCCCGCCGTCCCCGAGCCCTCCCCT
>CAZKWG010000327.1:0-8516 GCA_964556105.1 uncultured Enterobacterales bacterium
GTCGGCGCGGCCAGCAGGAGGTGCTGACCGGCCAGGAGGGCGTTGCCGATCTGGTTGGTCATCGCCTCCTGACCGGCGCGGAACCGGGCGTGCGCGAAGGGCACGGTCGCGTCACGCCGCACGGCGTACCAGTCGATGCGCGCGTTGCGTTGGGCGACGATCCAACGCAGCCGCGCGACGACGCTGCTGGCGGTCTGCGGATCGGGCTCGACGTGCAACACGCGCCAGGAGCCGTCCAGAATGGACGAGAGCACGAGGCGCCCGATGGCGGGGCGGTCCTGGGCCAGGAGCAACCAGAGATAGAGCTGAACCTGGGCGGCCCAGTCGGGGAAGTCCCGGGCCTCGAGCGTGTTCAGGCGGTCTTCGGGCAGCGCGGTGGTCTTGACCTCCTCGACCACGAGCGTCTCGTTCTCCTCGTAGAGCCCGTCCAGGCGCCCCGAGATGGTGATCTCCCAGCCGTCCAGGACCAGGGCATGCCGCACGGTCACCTCGGACGCGTAGCCGGGCAGCGCCTCGCTCTGGCTCCGCTGCCAGGCGGCGTGCGCGCGCTGGCCGGCGCGCATCCGGGTGGTCGAGGACCAGGCGAGGGAGATGCGCAGATCGCCTCGCGGCGCGCTGGCCTCGAGGAGGTCGTGCACGCCGAGATCGAGGGTTCGTCGCGCGTCGTCGAAGCGGAGCACGGGCTTTACCCTGGTCGAACCTTCAAGCTTAACCTGAATCTCTCAGCAGGCCAGGGCATCTCCTGCTAACGTCGCCCCATGGGCGTGCTGACGGTGATGCTCGCGGGGATGGCGCTGGCGGCCCAGCCGCCGGGCGCGTTCCTGACTCGAACGCTGACCACGGCGGACGGGCTGGGCGGCACGGACGTGCGGGTGCTGGTGTTGGGTGAGCCCGGCGAGCTGCTGGTCGGCACCGAGGTGGGGGCGGCGCGCTTCGACGGCGGGCGCTTCGAGCGGCTCGAGGAGCCGGAGGGGCGGTCGATGGGCGGGGTCAAGGCCCTGCTCCCGCTGGAGGGCGGCGCCGTGCTGGTCGCCTCGGAGGGCGGAATCTGGGTCGCGCGGGCCAACGGGGCGCAGCTCATCGACGGCACCCCGCTCCCGGCCCTGCACGCCGCCTTGGCGATCACGCCGGATGGCCGCCTCCTTCTGGCGAACGGCCAGGAGCTCCTCGAGGTGACGCTGGACCCGCCCGCGCTGCGTCCGCTCCTGGCGGAGGGCGCCGCGCCGCCGGGTTTCGCGCCGCGCGCGCTGCTGGCCGACGAGGGCGGCGTCTGGGTCGGGGCGGTCGGGGGACTCTATCGGCTGGAGGACGGGCGCCTGGAGTGGCGCACGGACGGGGCGGTGCGCGCGCTGCTGGACGACCCGGAGGGGCCGCTGGTCGGGCGGGAAGACGGGCTCTTCCGCGCGGATGGGCGCGAGATCCTGGTCTATCCGCGCTGCTTCGTCACCGGGCTGGCGCGGATGCCCGACGGGCGCGTGGTCGCCGGCTGCGGCAACGGCGCGCGGTTCGGGCGGCCGGGGGGGGCCTGGGAGGAGATCTCGGAGGCGCGCGGGCTGCCTGGCCCGGTGGTGATGTCTACGGCGGCGGACGGGGAGGGGACCGTCTGGCTGGGCTCCTTCGGCCAGGGGCTGGTGCGGGTGGACAACCTCGACGTGCGACAGTGGGGGCGCGAGGCGGGCCTGCCGTCGAACCGCGCGCTGCTGATGCCGATGCGCAGCGGAGACATCCTGGTCGCCTCGATGGGCGGCGCGAGCACCGTGGGCGCGGACTTGAACGTCCGCCGGCTGACCCTGCCCGAGGACGACGGCCTGTTCGACGTGATGGAGAACGCCGCCGGCGAGCTCTTCGGCGTCACCTACGGATCCGTGTGGCGCCTGCTGCCCGAGCCGCCTCAACGTGTGGCCGACACGCCTTATGGAGCGGTGATCCTGGTGAACCGGCCCGAAGGTGTCTTCGTGGCCGACACGACGGCGAACACGCTCTACCCCGCAGGCGGCGGCGCGGAGCCCCTCGCGATCCCCGAGGACCTGCTGGACAGCCGCCTGCTCGACACGCTGGGCGGGGCCCTGATCGGCGCGGGGCAGGAGGGGATCTGGGGCCTCGAGGGCGACGTCTGGACGCGCATGTACGACGGTCCCGGGCGCTGCCTGAAGGGGGAGGCCGCGCTGGACGGCGAGACCCTCTGGGTGGGGTGCGCGCGCGGCGTCTTCCGCCGCGCGGAGGGGCGCTGGGAGACGCTGCTGGAGTCGCCCGATGGGAGCGTCCGCGACCTGCTCGTGCAGCAGGGAGAGGTCTGGGCGAGCCTCTCCGATCGCGTGGTGCGCGTGCTGCCCGAGCGCCTGGAGATAGACCGGGTCCACGGCCTGCCGCCCGTCGGCTTCACCCCCGCCGGTGGCCGCGGTCTGGCGCGTCTCGGGGGCTGGTTGCTGGCGAGCTCGGAGCGGGGGGTGCTCTGGTTGCGCCCCGAGGCCTTCGAGGAGGTGCCCAGGCCACCCGCGGCGCGCGTCACCGGGGTCAGCGCTGGGGGCGCTCCCGTTCCGGCGGACGCCATCCCGCACGAGGCGGCGCTGATCCGCGTGGCCCTGGCCGAGGACAGCCTCAGCGACCCCTCGCGCGTCGCCTACCGCTTCCGCCTGGACGGCGGCGGCTGGTCCGAGGCGCTCTTCGAGGACAATCTGCAGCTCGCCGGCCTGGCGCCCGGAGACCACCGCCTGGAGGTCGTCGCGCAGCGCTCGGGCGGCCCCTGGGGCGAAGATCCTGCCGTTCTGGAATTCCACATCCTGCCGGCCTGGTACCAGCGGCGCGGCGTGCA
This sequence comes from uncultured Enterobacterales bacterium, assembly GCA_964556105.1. Taxonomy (GTDB): domain Bacteria; phylum Myxococcota_A; class UBA796; order UBA796; family CAZKWG01; genus CAZKWG01. Next base: position 2,813 of record CAZKWG010000327.1, read on the forward strand.
GATCGGCGGCGCGCTGGCCTTCGCCTGCGGCCTGGGCCTGGTCGTGCTGGAGCGCACCCGCCGCTTTCGCGCCGAGCTGCGCCTGCTGCGCGAGCGCAAGGACATGCTCCAGACCTTCGGCCGCTTCGTCACGGCCGAGGTCGCCGAGGAGGTGATGAGCGGCCGGATGCGCGCCGAGGGCGAGAACCGAGACGTCACCGTCGTCTTCGCGGATATTCGTGGATTTACGCCGCTCTCGGCGCGGATGCACCCGCGCGACGTCGTCGCCCTGCTCAACGCCTGGTTCAGCGCCATGGTCGCTGAGGTCGAGGCCGAGGGCGGGACCGTCAACAAGTTCATGGGCGACGCCATCATCGCGGTCTTCGGCGCGCCCCGTCATGTCGCCGATCACGCCGACCGCGCGCTGCGCGCCGCCACCGCCATGGCCCGCGCCGCCGAGCGCCTGGAGACCCCGCTGCGGGCCCGCTTCGGCGAGACGGTCAAGGCCGGCATCGGCGTGAACAGCGGCCTGGTCATCGCCGGCCCGGTCGGCTCGCCCAACCGCATGGAGTACGCCGTCTACGGCGATCCCGTGAACATCGCCGCCCGCGTCGAGGCGCTCACCCGCGCGCTCGAGGCCGACGTGCTGGTGACCGACGAGACCGTGCGGCGGCTGACGCAGCCCTTCGAGCTCTCGCACCTCGGCGCCCACGCGCTCAAGGGCGTGCCGAACCCGGTGACGGTCTGGAGGCTGACGATCCCGCGCCTGGGTGACGCGGCCTTGCAGGAGCAGATCCGGTTGGCGCGTCGCCGCCGATCAGAGGGCTAGATAATCTAGCTTATTCCAGGTTGGCGAGATAGGGCGTCAGCGCTTCGCGGATGCCGTCCGTCCAGGGCACGGGCTTGAGCGTGGTCGGATCGACGCGCACGACGACGCGGCTGCCGTGCGCGTACTCGGTGTCCTCGTCGAGCGGGAGCATGCGGAAGCCGAAGGTCAGGCTGCTGCGGCCGAGCTTCTCGACCCAGACGCGCACCCGCACCTGGCCCACCCCCCAGACGGGGCGCCGGTACTCGACGTGGTTCGCCCGCACCAGGTGGAACTGGTCCGGGTTCTTCTGGGCGTCGAGCAGCCCGCCGAAGCCGAGGCGATGCCAGAACGAGCCGATGGTGCGCTCGAACATCAGCAGGTAGCGGGCGTTGTGCAGCACCTGGAAGGCGTCGAGGTCGTCGAAGTAGACGTCGTGAACGTTCTCGTGGAAGCGCATGGTCGAATGGCTAACCTGCTCGCGGCGGCCCGCGAGCGCGGCCATGCTATCCTCCGCGCGCTTCTGGATGCTGGATGCAGGAACCGGGATCGTCTCCCTCGCCGCCCCTCGCGCATGGGCTCGCTGTCGCGATCCTCGCGGCGTTGGCGGTGCTCCCGGGGCTGCTGCCGGGGGCGGAGGCCTTCCTGGACGTCCCCTGCCATCGCCTGGCCTTGGACGGGCTCGCCCGCGAGATCTTCACGGCGGGGCGGTGGACGACGGGCTGGACGGAGCAGGCCGATCTGGGGCTGGCGGTGGGGCAGCTGAACGCGCCCGTCGTCTGGGCGGCCCTGGCGGTGCTGGAGCGGCTGGGGTTGCCGGCGTTTCCCCTGCTCATGGGCGCGATGGTGGCGTCGAACGTGGTGTTCTCGCTCGGCGTCCTGAGGCTCGGGCGCGCGCTGCTCCGGGACCCGCGCGCGGCCCTGCTGGGCGCGGCGCTGGCGGCGACGGCGGTGCCCGACCTCTACGGCCTGGGCGGCGCCGTGGGCGGCATGTTCCCCTATCGTCTGGCCAACGGCGTCCTGGCCTTCGGGCTGGCTTCGCCCGGCTGGCTGTCTCGCCCCAGCCGCCTGGCGCCCTGGCTCGCCCTGGTGATGGTCCTGCACACCTACAGCGGCGTCGCGGCGGCGATCTGGCTGGGCGCGGCCGTGATCGTGGCGCTGCGCGAGAGGTCGGCGCTGGTCCCGCGGCTCCTGCTCGGCGGCGCCCTGGGGCTCGGCCTCGCCGCCTTCTTCCTCGTCCCGGCGCTGGATCCTGCGATCCGCACCGTGCCCCCGCCCGTGCCCTTCAGCCCGCTCGAGCAGCTCGGGCTGCTGTTCTTCGGGCTCGACCCCCTGGCCGTGCGCCTCGAGGCCAGGGCCGCCTTCGAGGGGGGGGCGGCGGGCGCGCTCTGGATGGGGCTGCTCTGGGCCGGCCTGGGGGGAGCGGGCCTCCTCGCCGCCCGCGGAGCGCTGAGCGGGGCGCTGGCTTCGCCGGATCGGGTCAAGCGGATGGTCCTCCTGCTGGGGGTCGGCGCCGTGGTCCTGGCGCTGGCGCCCAGCCTGGGCCTCACGGCGCTGGGCCCCAACCCCTGGCGTTATGGCGCCGTGCTGCGCGTCCCGCTCTGTCTGCTCGCGGCGCCCGCGCTGCTCTGGCTGGGGCGCGCGGGGCTGGTGTTCGCGCCGGCGCTGGCGCTCGGGGCTGCCCTGGCCAGCGCGGTGGAGCGCGTCCCCTTTCGTCTCGGCGAGGAGCAGGTCCGGGTCTGGACGGCGCTGGAGCAGACCTGGGCGGCGCTCGACCGGGCCGCGCCGCCGGGGCGCATCTACCACGACGATCCCACCTTCGACCCGGACGCGCCAGAGCTCTTCCGCTTCAGCCATGTCGGCGCCTTGATGCCGCTCAGCACCGGCCGCGTCGTGGTCGGCTCCTGGTACGGGGTCAGCCCCAGCCTGGTGACGGTGCGCGCGAGCAGCGAGGGGCCGCTGATCCTCGGCCGCCCTGTGGAGCGCCTGCTCGCCACCCCCGGCCACGCCAGGCTCCACCTCGCGCGCATGGGGGTGACGGGCGTGATCAGCGCGTCCCCGGCCTTCGAAGCGGCGCTTCAGGAGGAAGGGCGCTTCGTGCTGGTGGCGCGCTTCCCGCCCTTCGCGGCCTGGACGCTCGCCGACGCTCCGCTCGCGGCGGTGATGCCCTCGTCCGGCGAAGCGAAGGTCATGGACGACCAGAACGGCAGGGTGGTGGCGGACCTGCAGGTCGCGCCAGGGACGGCCTTTCTTGTTCAGCGGGCCTGGCACGCCTGGTGGTGGGCGACCCTGGACGGGCGCGAGATCGCGCTGCGCGCGGAGCCGGTCACAGGGATGCTGATGGGCGTCGCGCCGGGATCCGGGCGCCTCGAGCTGCGCTGGGAGGACCGGGGCGAGCTGGGGAGGGTGATCTCGGCGGTGAGCGCCGCGATCTGGCTGCTGCTCCTGGTGGGGGAGCGGCGGAGCGCCCCGTCCATCAGCGCGGCGGGAGTGGGCGCCCCACCTGGGTAGAGCGCGTTCGCAGCCACCCGAGGAGCAACGCCGCTCCTGCGAGCCCGAGCGCGGTTGTCGGCCTGTCCGAGCCGCCGCCGGCGCATGCGCAGCCGCTCCCGTCGCCTGACCCGCCTCCGTCGACCGCGGTGTCGTCGGGTGCATCGTCTTCGTCCGTCTCGCGCTCGGCCTCGTCGCGCGGGAGGGCCTCGCCCGGGTCTACGGTGTCCCTGGTGTAGTCGACGGGATCGAGCGCGTCGGGCGCGTCGGTGTCCATGAACTCTTCGGAGCTGCCGGTATCGCCCTTCTGGCAGACGCTGGCAGTGATCAGGCGAACGACATCCAGGAAGTTGCCACCCGTGCCGAGCGTCTGGCTCGCGAAGGTGAGCTCCAGCACGGCTGAGGTCGGCGTCACGGAGACGCTGTGGTAGTCCCAGGTCTTTCCTCCGCCGACCACGTAGACGGTCGAGGTGTAGGTCGCCTCGTGCATCGTGCTCGCGTCATCGGCCAAGGTCACGCGCACGGTGGCGTCTGTCGCGTTGGACGCGAGAAACCAGCTCACCGCGATGGGCTCGCCAGCCGTCACGTCGACCCGCTGAGAGATGGTGCCCGTCGTGAGCCCGTTGAGATCGACGGCGAAGGCGCCGCGCACCTGGTCGTAAGGGGGGTCTCCCCGCGTGTCGACGTTCCCGGCGCCGACGGTCCAGCCCGTCAGGCTGGTGCTGGCCGAGATCATCCCGTCGGCCTCGAAGTCTCCGTTGACCAGAGCCGGTCCATCACAATGCCATCCGTCCTCCACGGCGCAAGCGGCGTCGCAGCCATCTCCTGCGGAGACGTTGCCGTCGTCACAGGCCTCGCGCGAGGCGTCCACCGCGCCGTCCCCGCAGCCGCCTGGATCGTCGGTCGCGTCGCTCGCGTCCGTCCCCGCCACCCCCTCGTTGGCGTCTGAGACGCCTCCATCATCGGCGTCGGAGGCCTCGGATCGCCCAGCCCACAATAAGCACAGGAGCGCCGTGAGGCGCGCCGGAGATTTGTTGATCATCGCCGTCTCCCGACGCCAGTGTAGCCCAGGCTGATCGCCTCATTCAATCGGGCTGGATGGTCTCCGCGGAGCGGCGGGCCTGAACAAGCAGCCTGCCAGGCTCACTCTGGCGGGATCAGCCGCAGGGGCTCGGCGCGCGCGCGCGCGGCCTCCTCGGGGCTCAGCCTGCCCAGGCGCACGAGATTGTCCAGCACCCGCTCGATGCGCGCGTTGGGCGGTCGGCCCTCGATCAGACCGGTCTGGTAGAAGGTGCGCGGCGCGGGCAGGATGGCGGCCAGGAAGGCGGCCTCCTTCCAGGTCAGGCCGGCGGGAGACTTGAGGAAGTACAGCTCGGACGCCGGGCCGATGCCGTAGGTCTCCGGGCCCAGCTCGACGACGTTCAGGTAGAGCTCCAGCACGCGGGCCTTGCCGAGGCGCCGCTCCAGCTCGACGCTGACGATGAGCTCGCGCAGCTTGCGCAGCAGCGTGCGCTCGCCGTCGAAGAAGAGGTTCTTGGCGAGCTGCTGGGTGAGGGTGCTGCCGCCGCGCGGGCGCTCCTCGCCCTGCGCCCAGGCGTCGAGGGCCTCCTGAATGGCGTCGAGATCGTAGCCGGGATGGTCCCAGAAGGCGGCGTCCTCCGCGGCGACCACCGCGGCGGGCATGCGGCCGGCGGCGGCCAGCGGCACCCAGCCGGGGCTGCCCTCGCCGGTGCTGCGGACGCGGACCTCGCCGTCGGCGGCGGGGGCGCGCCAGGTGAAGATCCCGCCGCGCAGCGCGTCCAAGAGGGGAGCGGCGCCGTCGGCCTGCAAGCCGTCGGCGGTCGGGTGCGCGCGCCATCGCCAGGGGGGGCCGCGCAGGGTCAGCTCCAGGGCGAGGGTGCCGCGCAGATCGGCCTCGCGCTCGGGCGCCAGCGTCCCCATGAGGCCGGCCACGTCCGAGAGCGGCGCCGGGCCCAGGTGGACGGTGGCGTCGAGCTGACGCGGCTCCAGGCTGGCGACCCCGCGCGCGGTCCAGGGCAGCGCGTCCAGCCAGCCCTCGGCCGCAAACGCCCCGTCGCGCGTGACGCTGGCCTTGCCGCGCAGGAGCAGTGGGCCAACGGGGGCCTCGGCCAGCGCCGCGTGGGCGAGGCGCGCGTCGGGGATCTCCAGCTCCAGTTGTAGATCCTCGCCGAGATCGAAGCTCAGGCGCGCATGCCCGGTCAGGCCGCCCTGCTCCAGGGGCAGGTCCAGGGGCAGGTCCAGCGCGCCGACCCAGCGCTCGCCGGTGCGCTGGATCCGCACGCCCTCGCCCTGAAGCGCAGGGGAGGGGAGCAGGGGCCCGGAGAGCCCGGAGGCGAGCACGCGCTCCCCCCAGCGGAGCTGCAGGTCGTGGACCGAGACGGCGATCCACCCGAGCGGCGCGCCGCCGCC
>CAZKWG010000328.1:0-8494 GCA_964556105.1 uncultured Enterobacterales bacterium
CGGACAGAGATCGACGGCATCCGCCAGCCGGTCGTCGTCGGGATCGGGGCCGCCCTGGCCGCCGTGCAATCGACGGGGAGCGCAGCGGGGAGCGCCTTCGAGGAGCAGTGCGCGAAGGAGCTGGCCGGGCAGGTCCTGCAGCTCACCCCGCGGGGCTGGCTGAACACGATGGTCTGTCAGTCGGGCGGCGTCGCTGGCAACCCGGCGTTGCAGGGCGTCCTTTATCGCGCGCGATGGGACGGCGAGGTCCCCGTCGTCCTGTGGCCGCTGCTGGTGCTGGTCAGCGGGACGGTGGGCGTCGGCCTGCGAGGGCGGCGGCTGCGGCCCACCTCGGTCCCCGTGCGGCTGGCGGCCCTGCTCGAGCGTCGGCCCGCCGTGGGGCTCGCGGGCGCGCTCGGGGATCCCCTGCCCAAGGACGGCCGCGTCGTCGCCTGCGCCAACCGGACCTGGTGGGGCGCGAGCTGCGGTCAGATCTACAGCGCTGACCGGGTCTGGAGCCCCGGCGAGTGGTGCCGTCGCTGCCGCCTGCCCTTCCATGCGGACCGCAACACGGTGCAGCTCGACGTGCTGCTCCCCGTCAGCGCCGACCTGCCGACGCTCAACGCCATGGAGCGCGTGGACACCCAGAGCTGGGCGCCCGGCACCCCGCTTCGTGCGCTCGGATCGAGCGTCTCGGGGGCGCCGCGCTGGGTCAGGGTGGGCGGAATGAATATTCCGAGCATCCTGCCCGTCTCTATGGTGATCTCCCTCGCCCACGATCTGCTCCCGCTGTGGGCCGCGGGCGCAACTCCCGAGGCGGCCTCCGCCATCGCGTTGGCGCAGGCCCGCGCCAGCCGCCTCGTCGCCTGGCTGTGGGCCGGTGAGGTCCTCGGCCGGCTCCATCTCGCCACGCCCTCGCGCAGCCTGATGATCGTCAGCGGGGGGGCGCGCCTCCGTGACCTGATCAGCGGGGGCACCGGACGCCTGGCCTTGCAGCTCGACATCGGCGTGCTGCCGATCGAGGTGCGCGCTGGCTACCTTCATCGACCGCGGCCAGAGAGCCGGGCCGAGCTGGGAGAGCCCTGGGCATCCCTCGGGTATGTCGCCAACAACCTCAAGTACACCACATGGATCGCCAACCGGCCCGACCAGGAGACCACGCCCAGCGGTCTGTGGGTGCCTCGGATCGAGGGAGATGCGCTGATCCGCTGGCTGAGCCGCGAGCGCCCGACGCGCGTCAACGAGCTGCCGGAGGGCGCCACGCGAGCCGTCGCCTACGTCCCGTGGAAGAACCCGCTCAAGGTCAAGCCCGTCGTGGGCCTGTTGGACGTGGACGCGGCCGCGTTGGGCGCGATCTCGGAGCTCGCGCCCTATCAGATCAAGACGCTTGCCGGACCCTCGGACAATGGGATCGCGGAGGTTGATCTCGTGCTGGTGCGGGCCAGCCCCGACGATCCACCATCCGTGGCCCGCCTCGCGCAGCTGCGCGCGCGGCCGGAGCAGCCCGCCCTGGTGGCGCTGACGACCGCCGATGGCTGGCCTCCCGAGGAGGCGACGCGCCAGGGGCTGAAGGGCTGGGCGCGGCTCCCGCTGGAGCACGGCGACGCGGAAGAGCTCGCCTTTCTGGCGCTCGACGCCGCGCGCGCCCGGCTGGCCCGCCCTCCGCTACCAGGCTCCATCGAGGAGAACGCGCCGCTGGACTTCGTGCTCGCCCCCCTCGTCGGGCAGCTGCGAACCGCCGGGGGCCCCGCGGAGCCCACGCTGGCGGTTCAGCCGGGTCAGAACAGCGGCGAGCCCGAGGACCAGGAGCCTGTACGGGGCGACGACCTGCCCCTGGGGGCCGCGCTGGACGAGTGGGACTGGTTCGACCTCCCCATGATCGGCCGCCTGCGCAGAGAGGTCGTCGTGATGCGCAAGGCGCCGTCGGCGACGGGAGGCGACCGATGAAGCTCGGGCGCCACGCCTCGTCCAGCCCAGGGCTCTACGTCATCGAGGATGGCGCCTCGATCCTCGGCCTCTGGCTGAGGGTCGGCCTTGACCGGGCGAGCACGGCGATCCGCGCTGGGAGTCCCCAGCGGCAAGGCGACGAGCTCCCCGAGAGCGCGGCCTCCTTCGACGCCTTGCCGCCGGACTTCACCCAGCTGATCGGCTGGATGGTTGACCACGCGGACGGGCTGCTGGGAGGTCGCAACCCGCGGCTGCTGCTGATCGTCGAGTGGTCCAGGGAGCTCCTGCTTCGCACCCAGGTCGGTGAGGAGATCGACGGGCACCCGCAGGCGCGCAGCGGGCTCGCGATCTGCGAGCTTCGTGGGCTCAAACGTGCCTCCTACGCCATCCAGGGGGATCAGTGGTTGGAGGTGCGCCAGGTGCCCCCGGACGCGCTGGGGACGGATCCGGCCGCGGGGCCGTTCAGCTGGATCCTGACCCCTCTGGCCGAAGAGGAGCGGGCCAGGACGTCCGACGCGCTCGTCCCGCTGCCCCCCGCGGTCGGGGTCCCGCCAGATGCGCTGGGCCTCCCGCTGAACGGCCATCTGGATCGCGATCTCCGGTTCCATCGCATGCCGCGCTGGGCCACCGTCTATCGACGGACGATCTCCACGCCGCTGGCCATCTCGCTCGGAGCGCGCTCTCTCCTGGCGATCCTGGGGCTCGCCGTCATCGCGCTGACCCTGGGCGCGGCCTTCACTTTGCGCGCGAAGCTGGCGCAGCCAACCGGCGGAACCCCACCCAGGCTCGCGCTGGCGACCCTGCCGATGGGCCTGTGCACCGCCGACAGCGCACCCTTTCGCAGCGCGCTGCGCTGTCAGGTGGCGCAGATCTCCCGACGATCGACGCTGGACCCGGACTGCGGTGGCGACGACGGCACCCAGAACCTGCAGGCGGACATGTGCGGTCTCCTCGATCGGGAGAAGGACGGCGCCCTGGTCTCGCCGCTCGGCACCCTGGACGGCCCGCTGCGCGACGCGGGAGAGCTGGCCTTGAGTCAGGCCTGCTTCAAGATGTTGGGGAGCCCGCCGAGCTACGCGCTGGACAGCGAAGGTCCAGGATCGCGGTGGGGCGATCCCGACCGACTCCTGCGCGGCGAGAACGCGCTGAGCGCGCTGGCCGATCTGACCAGCCAGATCGAGGCCGCCTGCACCGACAGCACGGCGCGCCTGCGGGCCGAGGTGCAAGGCGCCGTGCTGGCGACCCATGTGGGCGCCCAGACCCCCGCTGAGCCCGCCCGTCTGCGCGCGGCGGCCGTGAGCACGGTGAGCGGGGACCTCCCCGACGCCCTGCGTCCCTGCCTGGAGGGCGGCAGCCAGGCCGCGCAGCTCGCCGTTGACTACGGCGACATCTGCGAGCCCTCCGACGCGTCCCGCGCCCGAGCCTTCGCCATCCTGGAGGGTCAGCGACCCGACGACACCTCCCTGGCCGACCGGTACCTGCGCGCGCGCTACGGCGAGCTCTCCAGGGCGGCGCCCAAGGATGGCCTGTGGAGCTGCCACCTCTCGCTCTCCGGGGCGCGCCCCCAGCGCCTGCCCGACAGCGCCCCTGGCGCCTGGGGCGCCCTGGTGCCGATCCCCGCGGTCTACGGCGCCAGGGTGGGCGCGCAGAGTGAGCTGATCCTCGACGCCGCCCTGGTCGGGATCAACAGCGGGCAGGACCTGGGGGTCTGCTGGCGAACGCTGGACGAGCTGCTGGCCGACTTCCCCCTGGTGCACCCCCTCCTCGGCGAGCTCGACGCTGAGGGATGGCCCGTGGAGGCGCAGCAGCTCTGTGGGCAGGTCTGCCGCGCGGCCTTCGGGCCGGACCGTGTAGACACGCCACGGTTGACCCCGAGCGCGGACCTGGAGGCCTGCCTGAGCCGGCGTGACCCGACGGACGCGGCGCCCACCTTCCCGCCGCTGGCGCTGCCCTGGAGCGGTCAGACCCGCGCGGTGCCTCCCGCGAGCAGTCCAGGTCGGTGGATCTCCCCATCTGCGGCGCAGATCTGTGGATTTCACGTGCTCGCTCAGGGAGGGCTGGACCTGGGGCGCAAGGACTGGCTCCCGGCAGGCCTGACCGGGCCAGGGTGGGCCGGCGAGTTTCCTGCCGATGTCGCGGCCGGGACGCCGGCCGGCGTCGCCGGGTCACCCGACGGCGAGGCCGCGACCGCCGCCCGCCAGTTCCAAGGCACCTCGGCCGATCCGCGGGCAGGTGAGATGGAGTGTGGCGCCGTGGCCTTGCAGTGCTTCACCGAGCTCGCCTTCCAGGTGGCAGGGGCCGGCAGCCCCACGCGCTGGCCCGAGCGCTGGAGCGGAGAGGTGCTTCGACTGGCCCGCCAGGATCCGGCGATCACCGCCGAGGATGCGCCATGGTGCGGGTTGATCCACCCCTACCTCGCGCCGAAGGCGATCACCGAGGAGCTCGACGCGACCTGTCGCATGGGCGTCGAGGCGGCGCGCGCGGGGATCGCCGACGCGCTGACCCTCGCGCGGGAGCAGCCGTGACGCCCAAAGCGCCTCGCGTCGTCCGGCCCGTCCGGCAGATCCTCGATCTGCTGGCGCTGTCGTTGGCGCCCCTGGGGCGCTCGCTCAGCGCGCTGGCCGTGCTGCTGCTGCTCGTCCTCTGGTTCTGGGTGCCCTCCGACCGCTGCCTGGTCCGCGTGGACCTGCTGCCTTGGACGGCGCTGTGCGCGGGCGTTGTGCTGGCGCTCCAGGGCGGCCCGCTGGGTCAGGGCGCTCATCCCCAGCTTCGGCTGCTCAGCAGCACGACGGGGCAGCTCGCGTTGCGCCTCAGCGCGGCGTTGGCTCCCCAGCTTCTGTTGAAGCTCTTCGACCTCGGCGCGGCGCAGGCCAATGTAACACGAGCGTGTCGAGACGTCACCGAGAGCGTCACCAGCGCCCTGCTGCCCGTAGGCATCCGCAGCGCGAGCAGCGAGGCCCTGTTGATGATCGTGATCTACGGGGCGATCATCGGCGCCCTCCGCCTGTTGGGTCGAGAGGAGGGGCGCTCGGCGTGGCGACCGCCTCACCCCAACCCCTGGTTGTTCAACGGTGGGCGGGCGCTGTTCATCCTCTCTGGCGGCGCGGCCATCGCGCTGGCGGGCTACTACACGCCGGACGTGGACCGCGTGGCGCTGCTCGGGGTGGGCGCGCTGGCCAGCGCCAGCTTCGGCGTGACCGGGCTCCTCTGGTCCCGCCGTCAGAACGCGGCGCAGCGCGCCATCCTGCGGCGGCGGGAGCGGTCGGAGGCCGGCAGCGGGAGGGTGCGAACCGGCCTCGTCTCCTGGCTCATCGGGCTGACCTTGCCCGCCTTCGGCGCAGCCGGGATCAGCCTCATCGGCCCACGCGCCCTGGAGAGCGAGGCGACCGTGGCCGCGGGGATCGCGCTGTATCTCGCGGCGGTCGCGACGGTCGCCTGGCCTTCCCGGCGCTTCATCGGCTGGACCTTGCAGCTCCATGGGGTCGCTCCCGTGGGTGAGGCCGCGGGGACGAGCTCAGGGGATCCTGGGGCGGACACCACCCCGCCCCAGGGGACCTTCGTGTTCGACCCAGAGCGCGTCCAGCAGGTCGGGCCCACCATCCCCTGGTTCGTGCCGACCGCGCGCGCCCACGCCGGGTACAGCCACCTCGGCGTGGAGCCGCTCTGGTCACCGACGCGGCACCGGCCGCTGGAGCACGTGCTCGGCCGGGCCTCCATCCCCGAACACAACGACCTTCTCCTGGGTAGACAGGTGAGGATCGCGGTCTACTCGGGGGACGACGTCGCGCCGCTGACCCCCGGTGACAGCCAGGAGCGAAGGCTGGCCATCTACACGCCGGACCCGGTGCTGGTCTCGGGCGCCGCGACGCGCTGGGCCTGGGCGGGCGCAGACGACGACACGCGCGTGCAGGAGGTGGACCCTTCGACGCAGGAGATCGCGCTGGTGGACGGGGCGGTGATCATCGTCGGCACCGGGCTCGTGAGTCAGCTCACCGAGGTGGAGTTCGCCACCCCGCTGTACGACGGCGATCCGCCTCCCAGCGACGCGCTCCCCCAGTTCCAAGACTACGAGGCACCATGAGGGCACCAGGCTCCATCGCGCTGTGCGGCCTCGCCATGAGCTGCGTCTCCGCAGAGAAGCCGACGTGGCGACTGGTCGGGTTCTACGACGCCACGACGCTGCTCTCTCAGGCCGACCCCTCGGGGGCCTCGGCGAAGCTGGTCTCCTGGTCTGTGTCACCCGAGATGTCCCAGCGCTGTGGGCCACCCGGATCGCCGTTGGGCCTGGGCGTGCCTGACACCGTCGCCATGGCCAGCCGCCTCACGCCGACCCTGGCGGTGCTGCTCGCGCGCGAGGAGGACGGCGAGGAAGCTCGGCTCTCTCGAGACGACCTGCTCTTGCAGCGCGTCACCGACCAGGACGCCGCCCCGATCCGCCTCGAGCCCGCCGTGATGCCCTACGCGCTGCGCGTCTCGGTGAACGGGGGCGCCGACGACCGCTTGGACGCCCAGGACTGGATGATCTCCGCGGTGCAACAGCAGGTGGCCACCAGCATCTGCCTGGAGCACAAGATGGGTCGGGCCTGGACCGGCGGAGACCGCGAGCAGGTCACAGAGGCGCTGCTCATCAACGAGCGCGGCGCCGAGCTCAGCGCGGACCTGTACTATGTCGGCCTGGGGGCTCCCGTCCCTCCGCTGCTCGGACCAGAGACCGCCTGCATCGTTGACCCGGAGGGCGAGCCCACCGGCAGGCCCGTCGGGCTGGACAGCGACGCCGAGCTCGAGCCCGGCGACGTGTGGAACGCCTCGCTTCCTCGCTGCGAGGACGCCTCCGCGCCCATGGCCACGTCGCAGGCGCCCGTCTACTTCGGCAGCCAGCCCCTGACGGAGCCTCTGGACGACGCCTGGAGCACGCTGGCGGTCACCGTCGCCGGAGAGTCCCTCAGCTACAGCCTGAACGGGCAGCCCAGGCTCCTCAGCCAGCAGCTCTCGGCCTACCAGGACGCCACGAGCGCGGAGGGCAACTTCCCCGACGTGATCGGCAGCCTGACGCGCTACTACCCGACGCTGCACGATCTGCGGGCCTCCGGGATGCAGATCGGGCAGGGGGGAAAGAGCTACGCCCTGCTGATCGTGCCCGCCTGGCAGCTCCATGGCCCCGAGGCCCAGGCGAGCGACGCCGACGCTGTCGGCGAGGTCCTGAGCGCGCCGGAGACCGTCTCGGTGGTCGTCAAGGGCGAGGACCAGTGGTGGGAGATCAACCCCTACCGGATCAACCCCCACCTGGCCCGCCTGAACTGGGGCTACCCGCTGGGCGGAGACGTCGTGGAGGGGCCGGTGGCCGCGGTGGGCGCGCAGCCCCTCTCGGGAGCGGAGTCCTCCGACGCCTATCGTGCGCCGGTGCAGGGGATCATGGCCGCGGCCTTCGTCGTCATCGCCCTGCTGATCTCGGGCTCCCTCCGTCGGGTCTCCGATCTCTGGCGGAGGGCGCCCGAGCTGCGCCTGGAGCGCTGGGTCGAGCGTCCTCCTCGAGGAGACGCCCCATGAGCGCCACCCGACCCGCAAAGCCTGCCGCGCCAGCGCCCTCTTCCGCGCCGCGCCGAGCGCTGAGCCAGGCGATCGCCCAGCTCATCAGCGAGCTTCGACGCGACGGAACGATCCGCAGCCCCCGAGATGAGGGTCAGCGTTGAGCCTACCCAGCCGCAGCCTGCCCTGGCGAGGACCGCTGCGTCCTGTCCGCTCGCTGTGGGCTGCGGCGCGCGGCGTGCGGGTCGAGCCCGAGAACGAGCAGGACTTCCCGCTGCTCGTGCCCCCGCGGCCCGACAGGCCCGACGAGACCGGCTTGGAGCCGGAGCCCGGCCGCCCGCGGCAGGAGGCGCCGTCCACGACGCCCGGTCTCGACCGGCGCCGCCTCACCCCGCCCGACGCGCTGGCCTGGCCCGATCGGCGGACGCGCGGGGTCGAGGTCGCCGTCGATCTCGAGCTGCCGCTGCTCCGGCGCGCGGCCGACCGTATGGCGCGAGGGGAGGGGACCCCAGAGGGCTCCGCCCGTCCTGCGCTGGCGGCGGCCAGGAGCTTGCGCGGCGCCGCGCCGTCGGGTGGAGCTGGCTCCGCGGCGAGCAGGCTTCGCGCCGCGGGGAGCGCCAGCGCCGCTCGAGAGGTCGCCCGCGCCTGGACGGAGACCGCCGCCACCTCTCCTGGTGGCGCGGACGCCGCTGCTCGACGTGCCAGCGACAACACAGGTGTTTCCTATACGATCAAGGAGGCTGGCCGCGACGCGACAGGAGCGCCGGCCGGGCCAACCGGGGGCAGCGGCGGCGCGACAGAGCTCCCAGCCGTCCCGATCGCGAGCAGCGCCGACACCTCCCGCGCTGCCGGGCCAGGCGAGCGCGCCATCCGCGAGACCGCGGTCGCCAGCGTCGGGGCGAGCACCTTCGGTGAACAGGCGGCGCGAGAGCGGAGCGATTCAGCGCTCGCCTCGCCGGATCGTCCCGCTGCGCTCACGACGGCAGCGGCGGCGTGGACGGCCGAGGCCGCCGAGATCGTCTGGCGTTTACGAGGCCTCGCC
>CAZKWG010000329.1:0-8490 GCA_964556105.1 uncultured Enterobacterales bacterium
CCCGCCGCGCCGCCGCCCGAATTCCGAGCCGACCACCCCTTCCTGTTCTTCTTGCAGGACACCCGGAGCGGGATGATCCTCTTCGCCGGCCGCGTGGTGGACCCTGCCTGAGCTGCCGGCGTGGGGCGCGATGGCGCTGGCCTCCGCGACGCTGTGCGCGCTGGCGGTCGTCGCCCTGCTCTTCGTCGAGTTTCGCGCCTCCCACCTCGGAAAGTGGCTCACGAAGCCGATCGCCTCGCTGGGCTTCCTGGGCATCGCGCTGAGCCGCCTGGCTCACGACGCGCTGCCCTACCCTCGCCTGCTCCTGGCCCTCGGCCTGTGCATGCTGGGCGATGTCCTGCTCATCCCCAAGCGGCGCGCCACCTTCGCGGTGGGTCTGCTCGCCTTCATGGGCGGGCACCTGAGCTACGCCTCGATCTACGTCGCGCGCGGCATCGACCTCCGCACGCTCTCGCTGGCCGTGGCGCCGCTGCTGGTCAGCGGAGCGTTGCTGCTGCGCTGGCTGTGGGGGCCGCTCTCCGAGCGCCAGCCGCGGCTGCGCCTGCCGGTGCTGCTCTACATCGGCGTGATCAGCGGGATGTTCTGCTGCGCGCTCGGGACCTGGGGCGCAGCGCGGGCGGACGGGCTGCTGCTGGGCGCGGCGATGGTCTTCCTGTCCGACCTCTTCGTCGCCCGCAACCGCTTCGTCAGCCCAGGCTTCATGAACCGCCTGTTCGGCCTGCCGCTCTACTACGCCGGTCAGTGCCTGCTGGCCTGGACCGTGTAAAGGAGGAGGCTCCCCGCGAGGTGCCACGTGTCCGCAAAGCTGCTCTTCTTCAGCGACTTCGTCTGACCCTACTGCTACATCGCCGAACGCGGCGTCCTCGGCAGGCTTGTCGAGGCTTTCGAGATTGACCTCGAGTGGATGGGCTTCGAGCTGCACCCGGGGACGCCCCGGGGCGGGATGCCGTTGGCGGACCTGCTCCGCGGTCGGCCGATAGGACCGATGCAGGAGCAGCTCGGGCGCTTCGCCGCCTCTTTTGGCGTCACGATGCGCTTCTCTGAGCGGCTGCCCAACACGCGCCGTCCGCTGGCCATGGCCGAGCACGCCCGCGATCAGGGCCGTCTCCACGCCTTCCGCGACGCCGTGATGGACGCTCACTGGCTGGAGGGCGTGGACATCGAAGACGCGGACGTGCTGCGCGGCCTCGCCGCGAAGTCCGAGCTGGAGCCCGACGAGGCCCTGCGCGCAGCGGACGGCCCAGAGATGCAGTCCCGAGTGGACGCGCTGGGAGCGGAGGCGCGGCGCTGGGGTGTCACGGGCATCCCGACCTGGTTCATCCTGCCCGATGGCTGGCGTCCAGGTGGGCCGCCGCTGGCCAACGGCGCCCAGCCTGCCCGCGTCGTCGGCTGCCAGCCCTGGGAGACCGTGCTGGCCGGCTGCATGCGCGCGCAGGTCCGGCGGCGCTGAGGCCTCCTGTCAGCGCTCGCTGTCCAGGCTCTGCAGGTGACGCTCATCGTAGCGACCGCCCGCCGCGGCGTCGGCCGGAAAGAGGCCAGCCAGGCGCGCGAGCACGTCCGGTGTGAGCGTCACGGCCAGGGCGCCCAGCGCCTCGTCGAGCTGCGCGCGGGTGCGGGCGCCGATCACCGGCACGATCTGCGCGCCCTGGGCCAGCGCCCAGGCGATCGCGAGCTGGCTGGGGCTGCACCCCAGCGCGGCGGCCTCCGCGGCGAGCGCGTCCACCAGCGCCTGGTTCTTCGCCACGTTCTCCGGCGAGAAGCGTGGGAGCCAGGCTCGGAAGTCTGCCTTTCCCGTCGGCCGCGAGCCGCTCAGCAGCCCGCGCGACAGCACGCCGTAGGCCGTCACGCCGATCTGCCGCTCCGCCAGCGCCGGAAGGATCTTCGCCTCCGGCCCGCGGCTGACCAGCGAGTACTCGATCTGCAGATCGACGATGGGGTGCACCGCGGCGGCGCGCTGCAGGGTCTCGACGCCCACCTCCGACAGCCCGATGTGGCGGACATAGCCGGCCCGCACAAGGTCAGCGATGGCGCCGATCGTGTCCTCGATGGGGACGGCGGGGTCCAGGCGGGCCGGGCGATAGATGTCGATATGCTCCACGCCGAGCCGATTCAGGCTGTAGGCGGCGAAGTTCTTCACGGCGGCCGGGCGGCCGTCCACCCCGGTCCAGCCGCCGTCCGGGCTGCGCAGCGCGCCGAACTTCACGGAGAGCAGCGCCTGATCCCGCCGACCCCGCAGGGCCCGGCCGATGAGCAGCTCGTTGTGACCGGAGCCATAGAAGTCGCCCGTGTCCAGCAGGTTCACGCCCTGGTCCAGGGCGGCGTGGATGGTGGCGACGCTCTCGGCCTCATCGGAGGGGCCGTACATGTTCGACATGCCCATACAGCCGAGGGCGAGGGGGAAGATCGAAGGGCCGTGGCTGCCGAGGGTGCGGGTCGAGACGTTCATGGGAGGCTCCTCTCCGCGCGGGAGGTCGCGCTGGATGTTTATGTTCTATTGCTCCGGTAAACTGAGATAAATAGCCGTTTTCTGGATTGACTGTTCGTATTATCCGAATAATCTACCCCCATGGACCGTCTGCGCACCATGGAGGTCTTCACGCGCGTCGTGGAGCTGGGCAGCTTCACCCGCGCCGCCGCCGCGCTCGGCCTGCCCCGCGCCACCGTGACCGCCGCCGTGCAGGCGTTGGAGGCGCGGCTGGAGCTGCGCCTGCTCCACCGCACGACGCGCCGCCTCAGCCTGAGCGCCGACGGGGCGCTCTACTACGAGGAGGCCACCCGCCTGCTGCGCGAGCTGGCCGAGCTGGAGGGTGGCCTGCGGCAGGCGCGCGCGGCGCCGAAGGGGCGCGTTCGGGTAGACGCGCCAGCCTCGGCCGGTCGGCACGTCATCGCGCCCGCGCTCCCCGGCTTCCTGGCCCGCTACCCCGACATCCAGGTCGAGCTGGGCTGCACCGACCGCCCGGTGGATCTGCTCGCCGAGGGCGTGGACTGCGCGCTGCGCGGCGGCGAGGTCCACGACGAGAGCCTGGTGGCCCGCCCGCTGGGGGAGCTCCCGGTGATCACCTGCGCCGCCCCTCGCTATCTGGAGGAGCGTGGTCGGCCCGAGCACCCGGACGCGCTGTCCGCGCACCGCTTCGTCAACTTCTTCTCGCCGCGCTCCGGCCGCGTCTTCGAGGTGGACTTCGCCCGCGACGGCGACGCCCGCTCGCTGCTCGCCGCCCACCGGGTCGCGACCAATGACGCCGACACCTGGATGGCGCTGGCGGTGGCTGGGCTGGGCCTCATCCAGCTCCCCTGCTCTGTTCAGGTGCGCGCCCACCTCGCCCGCGGCGAGCTGGTCCGGGTGCTGCCCGACTGGGACGCCGGATCGCTCGCTCTCTACGCCGTCTTCCCCCAGGGCCGCCACCAGCCGGCCCGGGTGCGGGTATTCCTGGAGTGGCTCTCGGAGCTGTACCGAACGGAGTGCCAGACGGCGGCGGCCTTCCTCGAGAGCGCCTCGCCGCCCGTCGCCGCGCGCTGATCCGCCAGGATAGGCAGAGCCCATGGCCATCCGCACCATCCCCGACTCCGTCGTCCCCGTCTCCGCCCGCCACCCCGACGCCGACCGGCTGGAGGCGGCGCTCGACCCGCTCCGAGCGCGCTTCCCCGGGGCCATCCTGGTCCGCTATCTGGACCGGATCCCCACCATCGCCGACGACGTCCACGTCGCGCCCGGAGCGGCGCTCATCGGCGACGTGCGGCTGGGGCCGCAGTCCAGCGTCTGGTACGGCTGCGTGCTGCGCGCGGACATCAACACGATCTCGCTGGGGGCGCGCTCGAACATCCAGGACGGCACGGTCTGCCACCTGGGCGACGACGATCCCACCATCATCGGCGAGGACGTGGTCATCGGCCACCGGGCGGTGGTCCACGGCTGCACCATCGAGGACGGCTGCCTGATCGGCATCCAGGCCACCATCCTGGACGGCGCCGTCATCGGGCGGGGCAGCGTGGTCGGCGCCGGGGCGGTGGTGACGGCCGGCGTGAAGATCCCGCCGCGCAGCCTGGTCCTGGGGACGCCGGCGAAGGTGGTGCGGACCCTGGGCGACGACGTGGAGGACTTTCACCGGCGGCTGGCGGCGAAGTACACGCGGCTCCAACACAACCACCGGGTTGGCTAGATTATATAGTCCCTTGCAGGAGCACGGCCGGCGCGCGCAGCAGGCGCCGACGTCGCAGGTCCGTGAAGCCCGCCTCCTGCATCCAGCCGCGGAGCGTGGCCTCTGGCCAGGCCTGGGTGCCGTTGATGAGGAAGAAGAAGATCTCCATCAGCCCCGCGGTCGCGGTCAGGTCGCCGACCGTCTCCCGGTGCTCGCTCTCCAGGACCGCCACGGTCCCGCCCGGCCTCAGCGCGGCGGCGGCCCGCTGGAGCATGGTGAGCGCGGCCTCCGGACGCTCGTTGTGCAGCACGTTGAAGATCAGGACGGCGTCCCAGCCCTCGCCCCACGCCGACGCGCGGTGATCGCCCTCGCGATGGTGGACGCGGGCGGACATTCCGCGCTCGGCGACGATGGCGCGCCCCACGCGGCAGGCGTCGGGGAGGTCGAGGATCTCCACCTCCAACGCGGGGTGTCGCTCACAGAGCCCCACGGCGTAGACCCCGTGCCCGCCGCCAATGTCCAGCACCCGCCGCGCGCCCTCGGGCAGGCGCACCTTCTTCGCCACCTCCTCGCGCGCGATGCCAGCGAAGCAGGCCAGGCCGCGCAGGTAGCGCTCCCAGACGCCCGGGTCCTGGCCGGCGGCGTGAAAGTCCGGCGTCCGCCCGCTGCGCACCACCTCCTCGAGCCGGCTCCAGCGGTCCCAGAGATCGGCCAGGAACAGGCTCGCGTCGCGCAGGTTCCCCGGGGTCGAGGACAGGAACCACCGCCGCGCCTCCCTCTTCAGCCCGAATCGACCGCCCTTCCGGGAGAGCAGCCCGATCCCGTTGAGCGCCCCGAGCAGCAGCCCCATGGCCTGGGGGTCGCAGCCGGTGCGGCGGGCGACCTCGGCGGCGTCCTGAGGGCCGTCGGCCAGCGCCTCGAACACGCCCAGGCGCACCCCCGCTCCCAGGCAGCGCGCGTAGCCCATGGCCAGCGACTGCAAGAACATCGCGCTCGGGACCTGGCCGCTGAGCAGGGCCAGGCGCTCCAGGAGTCCGTCGGGGGCGAGGGTGGGATGCATCAACACCCCTAACACCGGATGTCCTCACAGCTTCCGCCGCAGGTACAGCGCGTCCTCCTGATCCGGATACCAGGCGGGCAGGCGGCCAACGACGATCATCCCCTGCCGCAGCTTGGCCCGCAGCGAGGCCGTGTTGCTCACCCGGACGTGGGCGGCGAGGGTCGACATCCCCTCTCGGCGCGCCTCCCCTTCGGCCGCCTGCAGCAGCCAGCGCGCGAGGCCCTGGCCCCGCCGGGCCGGGATCACCAGCACCTCGTTGACGTAGGCGCGGCGCGTGCGCCCATGAAAGAAGAGCAGGAGATAGGCTACGATCTGAAGGCCTTCGCGCAGCCCGAGCACCCGCGCGTGGCCGCGCGTGAGCCGGCGTCGAAAGGTGGTCGCGGAGATCGCCTCGGCCCCGAAGCTGTCCAGGCTCAGCCGCGCGAGCGCCCCCGCGTCCGCCGTCGTGGCGAAGAAGGGGATCAACCCCGCCAAAGGCGCGGCGGGCAGGGCGGCGGGGTCCAGGACCTCGGGGGAGGCTGGCACGGCTCAGCCGTAGCCCAGCGCGTCGAGGATCCGGTGGTAGACCCGGTCGCCCTCCGAGGCGTCCTCGAGCCCCACGTCCACGTCCACGCAGTCGTTGACCTCGATGAGCAGCGGCCCCTCGTCGGTCATCTTCAGGTCCACGCCGAGCAGCCCGTCCCCGAAGGGGCGCGTCGCGGCCAGCGCCAGCGCGCCCACCTCCGCCGGCAGCTCCGCCAGCGGCACCGCCTCGGTGCGACCTGAGCCCGTCAGCGTGTCCCCCTCCCAGCGCGCCACCTGCCAGTGGCCGGGGACCGCGTGGTAGCGGGCGGCGAAGAGCAGCTCGCCGCCCAGGGTCGCCACCCGCCAGTCGAAGGCGCTCGGGCGATAGGCCTGCGCGACGGCGAAGAGGCGCTGCTCGAGCAGGGCGGGCAGCCTGGCCGCGAGCTGGACCGCGTCATCCACGCGGAAGACCTCGTGGCTGTAGCTGCCATCGACCCGCTTCAGCACGAAGGGGAAGCCCAGCTCGGAGACGACCGCGTCCAGGTTGGCGGCGCAGATCAGCCGCGTCAGCGGCGTGGGGAGGCCGTGCGCGGCGAAGAGCTCCGCCTCGGTCGCCTTGTCGGCGCAGGCCTCGATGACGGCCGAGGCGTCGATGACGGGCACCCCCAGCGCCTCGGCGCGCAGGGCGAAGGCGAGCGTGTGGTTCAGGCTGGAGGTGTCGTCGCGGATGAACAGCGCGCCGACCTCGCCGAGCCGATCCAGCTCGTGAGCCTGTAGCCAGCGGATCGGGATCCCACGGCCGGCGGCCAGCGCCTCGAGATGGGCGAGGGTCTCCGCGCTGCTCGGGCCGCGGTCGAGCGCGGGCGTGCGCAACACGCCGAGCGGGCCGTGCGCGCGGGTCGGTCGGGGCACGGGGGGCGCCGCGCCGAGCAGGCGGTGCTGGCGCGCCCAGGCGAAGCGATCCACGTAGGCCCGCGCCCCGAACGCTCCAGATGCATAACAATCGTTCTGCACCTCGAAGGCGCCGGGCGCCGCGTAGGCAGGGTTCAGGAGGTAGTCCAGGGCGCCGACCGCGGCCTGCCCCTCGACCGCGCGCGCGTCCTCGACGACGACGATGCTCTGCACTGCGGGCTCCGGCCGAAGGCGCCGAGAGGCTACTCCCCGGGGCACACCGCGACCACGCGCCGCGAGGAGACTGCGCCTATCGTGGCCTTTTCCCAGGGGTCTCGGCCTCGCGACAGGTCTTGACGGCGCAAGACCCTGCGGGCGCGAACACCGCCGACGCCCCTCGCGCTCACACCGCCCGCGACGCCGGCCAGCCGCGGATCATCGCGGCGAGGGCGTCGGCGAAGGCGTCGCGGAACGCCACCTTCATCCACCTCAGCTCCGGCTCCTCCAGGGCCGCCGCCACCACGGGCGAGGGCTGCGACATGCCGACCAGCCCGACCACCAGGGCGTGCGCATAGAGCAGCAGCCGCGCGACCTCGCCAGGTCCGAAGCCGGGCAGATAGGGCCGCAGACGTTCATCCGCGCGCTCCAGGCGCTCGGCGAGCGTCCTCTTGAAGCTGTGCGCGCTGTCCAGGTCCAGGTTGGCCTCCAGCACGGCGTGCAGCAGCGAGAGGAGGGTCAGCAGGCGTGGGCGCGAGGTCAGGGTGTCGGCCAGCACGTTCGCGACGGCATCCGGGCTCGGCGCCGGCCCGACCTCGGCGAGCGCCGCTCCGAGGGCCGCGAACCAGCCATCCAGATCGTCGGTCAGCACCTCGACGAAGATCGCCTCCTTCGTCGAGAAATAGAGGTAGCCCGTCCCCTTGGACAGCCCGGAGGTGGCCATGATCTCGCCCATCGTGATGGCGGAGAACGATGGCCCCGCGTCCAGGAGCGCGCGCGCGGCGACCTTGATCTGCTCGCGACGCGCGTCCTTGTCTTCGGGCTTGCGCGCCCGTCCGCCCGGCCTCACCCCTGCGGCCGGGGCAGCGCCTTCGGGCGCGGGAAGCTGCTGTCCAGGAAGCGATCCCAGCCAGCGTCGGAGAGGAGTCGTCGGGTCGTCATGAGCACGCTCGCGGAGGCGCTCACGCGATAACGCGGCTTCGGCCGCTTCGCCTCGATGGCCTGCTGAATCACCCGGGCCACGTCCTCGGGCTGGCCGGAGAGCGAGGCCAGCGGGCCGTTCTCGTAGGAGTCCACCGTCGCTCGAGCCACCGCCTCCGTGAAGCCGGCGTAGGGGCTACCTTCCTCGCTGGTGGCGAAGTGGTGGGTGGCGGCGCCGGCGAAGCCCGTGCGGATCAGCCCGGGCTGCACCAGCACCACAGCCACGCCGAAGTCGCGCACCTCGAAGCGCAGCGCGTCCGAGATGGCCTCCACCGCGTACTTGGTGGCGTGGTAGGCCCCGCCGCCCGGGAACGTGAGCGTGCCGCCCATCGAGCCCAGGTTGACGATGCGCCCCCACCCCTGCGCGCGCATCCCGGGCAGCACGAGCTGACAGAGGCGCACCAGCCCGAAGACGTTGGTGTCGAACTGGCGCTGCCAGCGCTCCAGCGGGATCTCCTCGATGGCGCCCGACTGGCTGTAGCCGGCGTTGTTCACCAGGATCCCGACGGGGCCGCTCTCGGCCTCGATCTGCTTCAGCGCGGCCAGGCGGCTGTTCTCGTCGGCCACGTCCAGGGCGACGGCGCGGCAGCCGGCGGCGGTGAGCTCGGCGAGCTGCGAGACGCTCCTCGCGCTGGCCCAGACGGTGTAGCCGGCGGCGGCGAGGCGGAGCGCGGTGGCTTTGCCAATGCCGGAGGCAGCGCC
>CAZKWG010000330.1:0-8460 GCA_964556105.1 uncultured Enterobacterales bacterium
GCTGGGCAGGCTGGCGCTGCCGCGGATCGTCGCCGGGCGATCCAGCCAGAGCAGCGCGTGCTGCATGCCGTCCGTCTGCGGCTCGAGCTCGAGCGGGGCGCCAGCGACCGTGGCCGCGCGCACCGCCGCCGCCCCGCCCAGCAGGGGCAGGTCCACCCAGCCCGGCGCCAGCGGGCGCAGGGTCCAGACCAGCGAGAGCCGGCTCTCGTCGCCCGGGTCCAGCGTGACCTCCAGCCGATCGGCCAGCCAGGGCAGGGGAGGTCGCTCCGGGCGCTCCACGACGGGCGGCGTGACGGGCTCGAGCGGCACGAAGACCACCGGTCGTGCCAGAGAGAGCGAGCCGAGCAGCGCCGCGACGAGGATCATCCACGCTCCTTATGGCCTTTGGACCTCTGGCGGCGCCCGGTGTTCCATGGATCGCGTCGGAGGGCGCGGACTACAAGCCCCAGATGTAGAGGGCGCCCGCCGAGTCGTTGCCCGTGGACTCGCCCGGCGCGCCGATGAGCAGCTCCACCGCGCCGTCTCCGTCCAGATCGCCGAAGCCGACGCCCGCGCCGGCGTTGTCCCGCCGCGCCTCGCCCTGAAGCAGCAGGTCGGCGTCCTCGCCTGTCACGCTACCGGATCGCGGCCCGTAGAACAGGTAGGCCGCGCCGGCCGTGCGCTCGGCGCCGCTGTGGTTGCTCGCCCCGACCAGCAGGTCCGCCACGTCGTCCCCGTCCACGTCGCGCGCCGCCAGCGAGCTGCCCAGCGCCTCGTTGTCCTCGCCCGAGACGACGAGATCGGCCGCCGAGAGGTTGATCTCTTCGCCATAGGGTTCTGAGACCACGGCGGCGGCCCCGTCTCCGCCGCCGGACGCGTAGGCGCCGATGAGCGCGTCCGCCAGCCCGTCGCCGGTGACGTCGCCCATGCCCAGGGCCTCGCCGGCATAGCTATAGGCCGAGCCGCCGATCAGCTTCCCGTCCGCGTCGTTCAGATCCATGCTCTCCGTCACCGGCGAGAGCACGACGTAGACCGCGCCCGCCGACGGGCCGCCGTCCGAGTCGTCGCCGGCGGTGATCAGGATGTCCCCGACGCCGTCGCCGTCCAGATCGCCGCCCGCGGCGATGGCGCGCCCCGCCTCGGCCCCGGAGGTCACCCCGGCGATCTGCGCGTCGGCGTCCTCGCGCAGGTCCAGCTCTCGCGGGGAGAGCGGGCCGAAGAGCAGGTAGACCGAGCCTTTCGACGTGCCGCCGACCTGCTCCTCGCCCGCGCCGATGATCGCGTCGGCGAAGCCGTCCCCGTCCACGTCGGCGAGGTCCGAGCCGTGGCCGCACTCCACCGCGGGCGTACACCAGGTCAGGACGTCGGCGTCCTCGAATTCCAGGTCCTCGGTCACCGGCCCGAAGAAGAGCACGGCGTCGTAGCCGGGCGCGTCGGGCGCGCCGAGCAGCAGGTCATCGAGGCCGTCCCCGTCGGCGTCGTCCACACCCAGGCTGCGTCCGCCCTCGAAGCTGTCCGAGCCCCCGGAGAGCTCGTAGCCCACCTCGCCGAACGCGCCGTCGCCGTCGATCGGCCCGTAGCTCACCCAGGCCCCGCCCTGGTAGCCGTCCACCCACATCTGGCCGACGACGACGTCGTCCTGGCCGTCGCCGTTCAGGTCGCCCACGTCCAGGTGGCGCCCGGCGTCGGCGTTGCGCCCGCTGGCCCAGAGCTTCGCCGTCGCCCCGGACAGGCTGTTCTCCGCGGCGCAGACGGCGTCCTCCCCGTCGCAGTCGGCGTCGATCCCGTCGCCGCAGGCGTCCTCGGCCCCGCTGTGGATGTCCGGGTCCTCGTCGTCGCAGTCGCCCTTGGTGCTGCTGTAGCCGTCGGGCTGCTCGCAGCGCTCCGCTTTCTCCGAGCCGGTGCCCAGCCCGTCGCCGTCCGCGTCGCGGTACCAGGTCTGCGGCTCCGCGCAGCCCGTCTCGCCCTCGCCCTCGCCGGAGTCACCGGGGCGCTCGCCGTAGGGGTACTTCTCGCCCTCCCAGCCGCAGCCAGGAGAAGAGAGGAGGAGGATGGCCAGGAATCGAAGGGGATGTGGAGGGCACATCTGCTCATAGTAGCGCGCGTCCGCCCGATGTAAAGCCCTGGTGCGCTATGATGGCGGGATGGCGCGGCGCGGGGGGAAAGAGGTCCTCACCGGCGCCGTCCGGTTCACGCCCGCCTCGGGAGCCTGGGTGAGCATGATTGGGGTCAGTCGCACCTGGCACCCGCGCGCGTGGCACCGCTACGCGCCGGCCGCCATCGGCCCCGACGAGCGCCACCTGCTCCTGGGCGTGGCGGAGGCCGCGGGCTTCTCCGCGGTCCTGGAGGAGCCCTGGGACGGTCCCGCGGGCTACCGGCTGCGGGGACGACGGACGCAGCTCCGCGCCGCGGTGGAGCACGCCGGGCTGGCGGACGCGCTCTGGGCTCGCGTCGCCCATCTCGCTGACGGCTTCGGGGGGACGCCGCTCGGCCTCAACGAGCGCCTGCGCTTCTACGCCTACGAGGCCGGCCACGCCTTCCCGCCTCACACCGACGGCGCCTTCCGCCGCCCCGGGCAGGAGAGCCGCTTGACGCTGCTCCTCTACCTGAACGAGGGCTATGAGGGCGGCGAGCTCGCGCTGCTCGACGGCGGGCCCGTGCTCGCGCCCCCGGCAGGGTCGGCCGTGCTCTTTCCGCATGGACGCTGGCATGAGGGCTGCCCGGTGCGCGCCGGCCGCAAGGTCGTCCTGCGAACGGACGTGCTGTTCGCGTCGGACGGGTGTGAGCGGCGCGCCAGCGGGATAACGAGACCACAGCCACAGGCCCCCTCAGACGTCGCTCTCTCGGAACAAGGGTCCCCTCGATGAAGATTCCCTGGCGTTATCTGCCGCCGAACCTCGCGACCTTCGCCAGCGTCTGCGTGAGCGTGGCCGCGATTCGCAGCCTCCAGGTCGGCGACAACGAGGGCGCGGCCTGGCTGGTGCTGCTGAGCATGCTGCTGGACAAGGTGGACGGCTCGCTGGCGCGGGCCCTGCGCGCCCAGAGCCGGTTCGGCGTCGAGATGGACTCGTTCGCCGACTTCCTGGCCTTCGGGCTGGTTCCCGGCCTGCTGATGATGGCCGGGCAGACCGACGTGCTCGGCCTGGGCGACGCCCCCGCCCTGCTCTACATCGGCTGCTGCCTGGCGCGCCTGGTGCGCTTCAACGTGCAGGACTTCGGCAACCCCGACAGCTTCCGTGGCCTGCCCTCCACCGCGTCGGGCGGCCTGGTGGCCTCGACCTGGCTGGTGGCGACCAGCCACGGCGTCGAGAACCTCCCCCTGCTGATGAACGTGGTCGCGATCGGGCTGGGCCTGTTCATGGTCAGCCCGCTGACCCTGCCCAAGCCGGGCAAGTCCGGCAGCCGCGTGATGGACCTGATCACGCTGGGCACCATCCTCTCGGCGGGCGTGCTGATCGTCCTGCGTATGCTGCCCGAGGTCGTGCTGGGGCTGGGCGCCTCCGTCGTCCTGGCCGGCACCGTGGTCGGGCTGCGCAAGCCGCGCGTCGCGGTCTGATCCTTGGACTGGGCGCGGGCCTTCCTGGCGACCCAGCTCATCGAGATCCCCATCGTCACCGGCTGGCTCTGGTCGCGCCTCGGGTGGTCTGCTCTGGGCTGGGCCTTCCTGGCCAGCGCCATCACCCACCCCCTGCTCTGGGCGCTCTGGCCGCGGCAGGGGCCCCGCTGGCTCTGGCTGGGCGCGGGTGAGCTGGCCGTCTGGCTGGTGGAAGGAGCGCTCTACGCGGTCGTGCTCTGGCGGGCGAGCGGGCGCTCCGACGCCGGTCTGGCCTCGCGCCGCGGCCTGGGCGTGGCGTTGCTGGCCAATCTCTCCAGCATGTTCGTCGGGCTGCTCCTGCTCGGCTGAGCGGTCGCCGCGGTCGCCGCTTGCCAGCGGGGCGCGCATCTCGTAGCCTCGACGAGCGGAGGGGGGACATGCGCGGCTGGCGGGGTGCATCGGTGCTCGTGGTCTCGCTGCTCGCGGCGGAGGCGCAGGCGGCGCGCCTCGCCGTCCCGCTGCCGGAGCTCTGCGCGGCGAGCGCGCTGGTCGTCGTGGCCGAGGTCACCGGGCGTGAGGTCCACTGGGGCGAGCAGCAGCTGCTCGAGACCTGGTCCGATCTGGCCATTCACCAGGTCCTGCGCGGCCAGGCCCCCACGGAGCCCCTGCGCGTCGTCACCCTGGGCGGCAGCCTGGGCGGGCTGCGGCTGGAGATCTCCGAGGCGCCGACCCTGGCGGTGGACGCCCGCTATCTGCTGCTGCTCAGCCCCCGCGCCGACGGCGGCTGGACCCTCCACGGCGGCCCGGACGGGGCGATACCGCTCGGAGACGAGGTCGCCGCCCGCGCGCGGCTGGGGAACTGCCTTGCGCCTTGATCGGCTCCTGCTCCTTCTGCCGCTCCTCTGGGCCTCGCCCGCGCGCGCCTGGGAGGTGACCGGCACCGTCTGGGGCTGGCAGGACCACCCGGTCGAAGATCCATTCCTGCTGGATCTGGGGAGCTTCCCGGACGAGGTGGACCCCACGGAGAACCAGGAGGCGCTGGAGGGCGCCATGGCGAGCTGGAGCGCGCTCGGGGCGGACCTCTCGCTCAGCTCCGCGGGCGAGACGACCGGGGCTGTGCTCGGCGCGGACGGCGTCTTCTCGATTCTGCATGCCGAGTACAGCGGCATGGACTCCGTGCTGGCGTTCACCGCCGCCTGGGTCTGGGACGCGGACGGCGCGGGCTTCGACTGCGATCTCGTGTTTCTGGACTACAACGACTACATGGACATCATCTGGGACGCGGACCCCGCGGGCCCGGCCTACGGCAGCATCGACGTCGAGTCCGTGGCCCTGCACGAGCTCGGCCACTGCATCGGGCTCGGCCACAGCGCGGACAGCAGCGCCGTGATGTACGCCTACTACGCCGGTCTGCGCGAGCTGGCCGACGACGACATCGCCGGCGCCACGGCCCTCTACGACGCCCCTTGCGCAGACTCGGACGGCGACGGCGTCACCGACTGTGACGGCGACTGCGACGACGAGAACCTGGCCATCTCGCCCGCCGCCGAGGAGGTCTGCGACGGGGCCGACAACAACTGCAACGGCGCCGTGGACGAGTCGGAGGGGGCGCTGGTCGCGCTGTACCGAGAGGGCGCCACCGAGGAGAGCACGAGCTGGATCAGCGCGGGCAACGCGTTCCGGGTGGACGCGGCCACCACCCTGCGCAGCGTTCGCCAGCAGATGAGCGTGGACGAGGGGGCGCGCCTGGTCTGGAGCGTGTACCGCTCCGACGATGAGGGCGAGACCTGGAGCCTGGTGACGGAGCGGCGCGGCGAGGGCACGACGGAGGCCTGGCAGCAGAGCCCCGATCTCCACCTCCCCTTGGAGGCGGGCGTGGTCTACGAGACCAGCCTCGGCGTGATGGGCAGCCTGACCCTGAGCTACCAGCGTCGGCCCGATCTCAGCCCACAAGGACCGATCACGCCGCTCGGCTACGTGGTGAGCCGGGCGCTGGGCGACCAGAACGGCGATGTGAACGGCACCTGGCTCATCAACCAGGAGTTGAGCTTCACCGCGGTGGCCGACGGCGACGGGGACGGGGCCGCCGACTGCATGGACCCCTGCCCCGAGGACGCGCTGGACACCTGCGATGACCCCGCTCAGACGCACAGCGGCGAGACGGGCGAGACGGGCGAGACGGGCGAGACGGGCGAGACGGGCGAGACCGGGCCGCGCGCGGAGACGGGCGAGACGGGGCGCCCGGACAGCGATCCACCCGCGGAGACGGGGGTGGGCGGGAAGGGGAGCGGCTCCACGCCGGGTTGTGGGTGCAGCTCCACCCCGACCCCGTGGAGCGCGCTCGGGCTGCTCGGGCTGCTCGGGCTCATCGCGCGGCGAAGAGCGGCGGGATCAGGCGCGATCGGGCCCCACGAACAGCGCCCGTAGCGCCACCCGCTGGCCCTCGCCACCATCCACTCCCTCTTGTAGCTGGCGCAGCCGGTCCTCGACCGGACCCAGGGACCAGCAGTCGTCCTTGGGCAGCGCGCCGAGGGGAGGGCCCTCGCCGTTCAGGGGGCAGATGTCGCGGCGCTCCACCACCCGCCCGCGCCGCTCCTCCAGCCAGCGCAGGGGCAGGCCCTGGGTGCGGCAGACATAAGGCCTGGCCTCGTAGACGCGGCAGGCGCCGGCCTCGTCGAGGAAGGCGCAGGCCCAGGGCGGGTGAGGGGAGCTGGCCAGCACGTCCGGGTAGGCGGCCTGGATGCGGGCGGCCTCGACCTGAAAGACGCTGAGATCGTCCACGCAGCAGTCGGCGCAGCCGCGGCGGCACTGCAGGCGATCGGCGTGGCGGGCGTGCAGGGGCGTGGTCAGCTCGTCCACGACGGCGTGCAGGCGGACGAGGTGGGCGAGGGCGGCGGGCGGGATGGGGGCGCTCATCGGGGGATCTCTATCCAGAAGCGGGCGCTACCAGCTCGGGGTGACCTCGACCGGGCTGGTGGCGCCGGCGTAGAAGCCGCCGTCGCCGAGCTGACCGCTCCAGTTGGCGCCGCAGGCGTAGAGCGAGCCGTCCACCAGGCGCAGCAGGGTGTGGGTGGCTGTTGATCCGCTGTATACGCCGGTGATCGTCTCCGGCGTTGACCCCGTGGCGACGGGGGCGCTGCGGCTGGTGGTCGTGCCGTCGCAGAGCTGGCCCGCGCTGTTCGCGCCCCAGGCGTAGGCGTCGCCGGACGCGGTGAGAGCGGCCATGTGCCAGGCGCCGCTGGTGATCTGGGTGATGTCGGCGAGGCCGCTCACCGCCACGGGGCTCAAGCGGGTGGTCGTGGTGCCGTCGCCGAGCTGGCCCGCGTAGTTGGCGCCCCAGGTGTACAGGGTGCCGTCGGCGGTGAGCGCAGCGGCGTGGGCGAGGCCGGCGGTGAGGACGCGGACGTTGGAGAGGCTGCTGACCAGCGTGGGGCTGTGTTTGTCCGACCAGCTCCCGATGCCCAGCGTGCCGTAGCCGTTGGAGCCCCAGGCGTAGACCTGGCCCGTCGCGGTGAGGGCGAAGGAGCTGTACTCGCCCGCGGCGATGGAGACGACCCCGTCGAGCACCGCGACCGGGCTGCTGCGATCCGCGGCCGAGCCGTCTCCCACCTGGCCATAGCCGTTGTCCCCCCAGGCGTAGACCACGCCGTCCTCGCCCAGCGCCAGCGCGTGCTGTTTGCCAGCCGCGACTGCGATGATCCCGGAGAGGCCGCTCACCTGGGCTGGCGTGGTGTGGCTGGTGGTCGTGCCGTCGCCGAGCTGCCCCTGCCCGTTGTTCCCCCAGCTCCAGACGCCGCCCTCGGCGTCCGCGGCCAGTGAGAAGGTGCTGCCGCCGGCCACCGCGTTGACGGTGGGCAGGCCGGGCACCTGGAGGGGATCGGCCTCATAGGTGCTCGCGCTCGCGTCGCCGAGCTGCCCGCTGGTGTTGGCGCCCCAGGCCCAGACGGTGCCGTCGGCGCGCGCGGTGAGCGAGTGGGTGTTCCCGGCGGCGGTGCCCGCGGCGAGGGCTTCGGGCGAGAGGGCGGCGAGGACGAGGATGGTGTGCAGTGTGTACATGAGGACCTCCTGGCCGACCCTGTTGCAGGTGTCGTGCCAGGAGGTTCACGGATTGGAACAAAAAACAATCAGCCTTTTGCCGTCATCGGCGCGATGCGCGTCGATGCGCGCGCATGCGCGCTCAGCCTCGCGGAGCGGTGAGCGCCACCCGCAGCACGACCTCGTCCTTGATCAGGTTGTCGGGCTTGCCAGGGTAGACGATGCCGAAGTCCTTGCGGTTGATGAAGAACTCGGTGTTCGCCTTCACCTCGGTCTGGCCGACCTCGAGGGCCGCCGGGAAGGTCACGCTCTTCGTGACGTCACGGATCGTCAGATCGCCCGTCACCGTGGCGTTGGCGCCCGCCAGCTTGCTGTCGGCCGGCGCGCCCTCCGTGATGCTGGTGCTCTTGAAGGTGGCGGTGGGCCACTTCGTCACCTCGAAGAAGTCCGGGCTCCGCAGGTGATCGTCCAGCTTCGCCGAGTCCGTGGCGAGCGTGGTGACCTGCGCCTCAACCGTCAGACCGGTGACCTTCTCCCCGTCCAGGTACAGCGCGCCCGACCAGGTGCCGAAGGTCCCGTCGTGGCTCCCCGTGACCTTCGCGCCGGTGAAGCCCACCGAGCCGGTCGGGGTGAGCGCCTTGCCCGCGTAGGTGGGGGCGGCGGGGGTGGCGGCGCCATGACCGGCATGCGCGGGGGCGGCGGGGGCCTCGGCCTTCGGGGCCTCGGGCGCGGCGACCTCGGCAGGGGTGACGTTCTTGGCGGGATCCGCGCAGGCGATCAGCAGAGCGAGCAGCAGGTGCATGGGGGCGACTTCCTTTTGTGTGGAGAGATACCCTGTGGAGATAACGTCCTCTCGCGCGGTGTCACGGGGATGGGGGCTGGCCGTGGCGAGCCGACGACGGTGAGAGGGC
>CAZKWG010000331.1:0-8444 GCA_964556105.1 uncultured Enterobacterales bacterium
GGAGGTGCCCCCGAAGGGGGCGGTGGGGGGGTTCAGAACCTTCCAGCCGCCGCGCCCCGCCTGCCTTCCACGCCCATAGCTCCCGCTCAAGAACGCGCCACGACCCAGAATAAAGTACACCGCGCCAGCGTCCTCGCCGACCTCGTCGTCGTAGGGCGCGCCGATGCCCCAGCTTCCCTCCACCCCAGCGACCACTCCACCTGCGCTGCCAGCGCCTGAGGTCCAATACACCGGAGTGGCTTGACGGTGGGTCGAGCAACCCTACGACCGGAGTGGCTTGATCTCGGGCGAACAGAACGGGTGCTGGTGATCAAAACGCATAACGCATTGCCTGACCCCAATCACGGGCGAACAGAACGGGTGCTGGTGATCAAAACGCATAACGCATTGCCTGACCCCAATCACGGGCGAACAGGACGGGTGCTGGTGATCAAAACGCATAACGCATTGCCTGACCCCAATCAGCCCAGCCCGCTCCGCTCCTGGGCCCCTGTCCCACGCGCCGTGCTAAACAGCGTCGGTTCACACGCGAGGCCCCATGAGTCCCCCCGGGTTGTACCTGCTTCGACGGCTGCGCGGCAGCGAGGTCGTGCCCCCTCCAGGATCGCCCGAGTGGGCGGGGCTGGACGCCTGGTTCAACGAGCTCGCGCTCTACGCGCTGCGCCTCTACCTCGTCGTGCTGCCCGTGCTGCTGGTGCTGGCGTGGCCGACCGACGCCTTCATGCTCCAGGGCGACCCGGTACGGCGCATGTACATGGCCGAGTGGCGGCTCGGCGCGATCGCCCTGCTCGTTCCGCTCGCGGTGCTGGCGCGGCGCTGGCGGGCGCTCGAGCGGGCGCCGATCACGGCGTTCGTCCTGACGAGCTGCCTCGGCGCGCTGTGGACCTCCTGGTGCAACGGTCGCCTGGGCGGCTTCGACACACCCTGGCCCTACTACCTTTACTTCGCCATCGGGGTCGTGACGCCGGTGCCGATGCAGCCGCGCAACCGGCTGCTGGTGGTCGGCGGCGTGGCGGCCTGCATCGTCATCGGCTTCGGCCTGATGCATCCGGAGAACCTGGCGCATCCGTTGATGCCCGACGCCATGCTGTTTCTGTTCAACATCGTGATGTTCAACCTCCTGGTGGGCGAGGTCGTGTGGGCGAGCGCCGCGCTGCACTACTTCGAGCGCGCGCGGCTGCGCGAGGCGACCACCTCGCTGGCCGAGCTCAACCGCACGTTGGATCAGCGCGTCAACGAGCAGACCGCCGAGCTGCGCGATCTCGGCCAGCACCTCGTCGAGGCCCAGGAGGCCGAACGAAACCGGCTCGCGGCCGAGCTGCACGACGATCTCGGCCAGCAGCTCGCCGCCGTGCGCTTCCTGGTGTCCACCGCCCAGCGCGGCGAGCCGGCCCAGGTCGCGGCCGCCCTGCCCGAGATCCAGGAGCTCGTCGGCGCCGCGAGCCAGAGCGTGCGGACCCTGGTCGGCACGCTGCGGCCCCTGATGCTGGAGCAGCTCGGCCTCACGGCCGCCTGCGCGAGCCTGGTGCGCACCATGGGCAACAACGCCGGGCTCGGGCATGACTACAGCGCGTCGGGCTCGCTCGATGATCTGCCCCGCGAGGTGTCGGTCACGGTGTACCGTGTGCTCCAGGAGGCGCTCACCAACGTGACGAAGCACGCCCAGGCCACCAGCTTCGAGGTCGAGCTGACGCGCACGGGCGCGGGGGTGGAGATGCTGGTGCGCGACGACGGGCGCGGCTTCGGGGTCGCGCCGCGCGCGCGCTCGGACGGCGGCGGTATGGGGCTCGTCGGCATGCGCGAGCGGGCGCGGGCGGTGGGCGGCGACCTGACCCTGCGCCAGCCCACCGGGGGCGGCGCGGAGCTCGTGCTGAACATCCCGCTGATGGAGGCGCCATGAGGATCCTGCTGGTGGACGACCACCCCATCTTCCGGCTGGGCGTCGCGAGGTTTCTGAGCGGAATTCCTGGGATTGTTGTGGCTGGCGAGGCCGATGACGGCATCCGCGCGCTGCACCTCGCGCGCACCGTGGCCTGGGACGTGATGGTGCTCGACCTCTCGCTGCCGAACCTCGGCGGGCTCGAGGTGCTGCGGCGCCTGCACGAGGCCGGCGCGGCGGGAAAATGTGTGGTGCTCTCGCACTATCCGGTCGATCCGCATGCGGCGCGCGCGCTGCAGGAGGGCGCCAGCGCCTACGTGTCGAAAGGCAGCGACCCGAACGATCTCGTCTCCGCCATTCGCGCCGTGCAGCGCGGCCAGGTCTGGGTGGATGGCGTCGTCGGGCGCGCGCCGGGGGCGGCGGCGAAGGCGCCCCACGAGCTGCTCACCCCGCGCGAGCACCAGGTGCTGCTGGCGATCGTGGCGGGCCGCAGCAACGCCGAGACGGCGGCCGAGCTCGACATCTCGGCGAGCACCGCCAGCAATTACGTCGCCTCCATCAAAGAGAAGCTGGGCGTGAGCTCGCGGGCCGCGATCCTCGCGTACGCGCACCGGGCGGGCATCACGGGGTAGCCAGGGCACCAAAACTTCCTCCATGCCCCGGGAGCGCGAGCCGCCGTAGCTTGTAGCCATGACGCTCATCTCCTCCCTGGGTACCGAGACCGCCTTCGAGGTCCTCGCCCGCGCCAACGCGCTGGCCGCGACCGGGCGCTCCGTTGTCAACCTCAGCATCGGTCAACCCGATTTCCCGACGCCGCCGCACATCGTCGAGGCCGCCTGCCGCGCGCTGACCGATGGCGCGCACGGCTACACGCCGGCCAACGGCCTGTTGGCGTTGCGCGAGGCCATCGCCGAGGACGCGCGCCAGCGTCTGGGCGCCAGCGTGGACCCCGAGTGCGTGGTGGTCGTGCCTGGCGGCAAGGTCACGATGTCCTTCGCGATGATGATCCTCGGCCAGCCCGGCGCCGAGATCCTGACCCCGGACCCTGGCTTTCCCATCTACCGCTCGATGATCGAGTTCTCCGGCGCTCGCGCCGTGCCCTACCCGGTGCGCGACGGCTTCTCGGCCGCCGACGTGCTGCGCCGCATCACGGCCAACACCCGCCTGCTCATCCTGAACAGTCCCTCCAACCCAACGGGCGAGGTGATCCCGGCGCGCGAGCTCGATGCCCTGGTGGCCGGCCTCGCCGCGCACCCGCAGGTGCATGTGCTCTCCGACGAGATCTACGGCCGCCTCGTCTATGCGCCCGAGCGTCACCACAGCCTGCTGGGCGCGGACGCGCTGCGGGACCGACTGATCGTGCTCGACGGTCTGTCCAAGACCTACGCCATGACCGGCTGGCGCCTCGGCTGGGGCATCTGGCCGCGCCCGCTCGCCGAGATCGCCACCCGGCTCGCCATCAACATCTACTCCTGCGTCAACGCCGCCACCCAGCACGCCGCCATCGCGGCGCTGCGCGGCCCGCAGGACGCGGTGGCGCGGATGGTCGCCACCTTCGGCCAGCGCCGGGACGTGGTCGTCTCGGCGCTCAACGCCCTGCCCGGCGTGTCCTGTCGCCAGCCCGGCGGCGCGTTCTATGCCTTCGCCGACATACGCGCGACGGGCTTCTCCGCGCACGAGCTCCAGGATCGCTGGCTCGACGAGATCGGCGTCGCGACCATCGCCGGCACCAGCTTCGGCGCTGGCGGCGAGGGCCACGTCCGCCTCTCCTATGCAAGCGCGCTCGATCAACTCAATGAGGCCATCCGTCGCATCGACGGCTGGCTGCACACCCAAACCTCTGGAGTCTCCCATGTCCGTCCATGCCATCACGCCGCAGCTCGCCCACGTCGCGTGTGAACAGAACCTGCTCGTGCGCAACGTCGCCGCGACCGGCGAGGCCCACACTTACCGCAGCGTGTTCAGCATCGACGGGACGCACCCCTACCTGTACGAGAACCCCGCCATCGCCAACCACGTGTCGGGCACGACCTTCGTGGACATGGGGCGCCAGCTCTTGAAGGCGATCACGCACCTGTTCTACGGCTCGCCCTTGGACAGCCGCTTCGTGCTCCACGACATCCACCTGGAGTTTCTGCGCTGGGCCCAGCTCGCGATGGACATCCAGGTCACCGTGTCCGTCCAGGTCGACGAGGCCCGCAGACACGACGCCCCGCGAAACTACCGCGCGTCGTTCGTCTGGACGCAGGGTGGGCACGCCGTAGCGCGCGCCACCTCGTCGTTCACGACCTTCTCCGCCGCGGTCGAGGCGCGGCTGATGGCCCGCCAGTACAGCCAGCCGCCCGTCGATCTGCTCGCGACCGCCTGATCTGTTCGCATTTCGTCTCCCACCAACACAATGGAGTGCACATGTCGAGCTTTCCTTACACGGTGGGCGTCGCCCGCCGCGCCCTCAGCATCGACCCCGCGTGGGTCCGCGCCGGAGAGATCTGGGCCTGGGGCTTTGGCAGCCGCACCGAGGCGGTCGCCCAGTCCTCGATCGAGGCCCGCGAGGCCGCCGATGATCGGCTGCTCGTCACGGCCCTGGTGATCTGCGACCGCGAGGGCAACCGCGTCGCGCTCGCCACCCTCGATCTGGGCAACCTCGCGGCCGAGACGACCGCCGAGATCCGCCGCCAGGTCGCGCTGGCCGTGCCCATCTCCGGGGACTGCATCTGTCTCAACGTCAGCCACACCCACGGCGCGCCCACGATGGTCGAGCTCACGCGTTACTGGAACAAAGGCATCGGCACGCGCCACGCCGGCTTCCACCAGCGGGTCATCGACCGCACGGTCGAGGCCATCGTCGAGGCCTACCACAACCGGCAGCGCGCGGAGCTGTACTTTGGTCGAGCCTCCACGTCGATCGCCGTGAACCGCCTCGACCTGAGCGCTACGCCGGATCCCGCGCTCGACGTGCTGCATGTGGTCGGCGCCGCCGGCCCCGTCGCTACGGTGTTCCGCGTCTCCTGCCATCCGGTGTGGATGGTGGCGCCGATGATCACCGCAGACTTCCCCTTCGCGGCGCGCAAGGTGGTCGAGGCCAACCACGGCACGGCGCTCTTCGTGCAGGGCTGGGGCGGCATCTGCAACCCGACCGGCCTCGAGCACATCTGGAGCGTGACCGACGACACATCGGCCATGGTCGCCCACGGCGAGAAGCTCGGCCGCGAGGTGGTGGCCGTGCTCGCGCCCGCAGGGCAGGCGGCACTGGCGGACATGACGCGGCTGGAGGGGCCGGTCAGCGGCCGCTCCATCACGCTGAGCCACCCGCTCAAGCGCGGCGATCAGCGCGTGTCGCAGGAGGTCCAGGCGCTGTTCTTCGGCGACGCGGACCATGACTGGTGCCTGGTGGGCTGCGCGCATGAGGTGACGACCGACCAGGTCCCGACCGTACAGGCCCGCTTCCTGCGGGAGCGCGTGACCCTGGCGGGCTACTGCAACGATCAGCAGTGCTACCTGCCCTCGAACAAGCTGATCGCAACATCCAGCTCCTATGAGGGAAATGGCTCGCAGTTCATCTACGGCCACGTCGAGGGCGGCAAGTTCAACCCCTTCGAGTTCGGCGCGGCCGATCGCCTGCTCGAGGGCATCCTGCACGTGACCGACCCCGGCTGGACCGAGATCGGCACCGCCGCCCAGGTCACGGCCCTGACGGCCGAAGGCGACTGGCTCTACTGCACCACGGACAACGACCGGCTGTGGCGTCGGCGCGTCGACGCGGCCGTCGACACCTGGGAGTCGATCGGGTTGGCGGCGCTGGCCTGCGGGCTGGCGGCGCTGGACGGCTTCCTGTACTGCGCGACCCGGGCCGGGGGCCTGTGGAGACGCCCCGTCGAGGGCGGAGATCAGCTGTGGAGCGCCATCGGGCAGGCGTCGAGCGTGCGCGCCATGACCGCCACCGACGGGCGGCTCTACTGCGCGACCGACATCGATCTCGTCTGGACGCGTCCGGCCAGCTCGAGCGACGAGCCCTGGACCCGGCTCAGCGACGGGGCGGGCATCCAGGGCCTCGCGGTCGCGCGCGGTCGCCTGGTCTGCGTCGCCAGCGGCCAGCTGCAGTGGCTGCCGTTGCCCGCTGGCGACGAGAAGTGGCGCGCGTTCGCGCCGGCCGCGATCATCGCGCTGAGCCAGACGAAGGGGAATTTCTACGCGATGACCAGCGACAACCGGCTGATCCGCCGGCCGGTGTAGCTCACGACAGGACCTGAGCCCCTGGGGCGCCGCCGCCAGCCCCCTCCCCCCTCGTGGGGGAGGTGCCCCCGAAGGGGGCGGTGGGGGGGTGCAGAACCTTCCAGCCGGCCTGCTCGGCCTGCCTTCAAGGCCCATACCCGCCGTTCAAGAACGCGCCGCCGCCCAGGATGAGGCGAGCGCCGAGGCCATCGCCAGGTACGCCGATGAGCAGGTCTGACTCTGATTCCGGGCGGCGGGAAGTGCCGCGGGAACTTACGAGAGCGGCGGCTGAAACGCATAACGCATTGCCTGATCCCAATCCCTGAAACGCACTGAGGGGAGCGGGGCGAAGGTGCCCCCGAACGCCCCGCCACCACCCACCCTCCCCCCTCGTGGGGGAGGTGCCCCCGAAGGGGGCGGTGGGGGGGTTCAGAACCTTCCAGCCGCCGCGCTCCACCTGCCTTCAAGGCCCATATCCGCCGTTCAAGGACGCGCCGCGGCCCAGTCTGAGGTGCGCGCCGAGGCCATCGCCAGGTGCGCTGATGAGCAGGTCCGACTCTGATTCCGGGCGGCGGGAAGTGCCGCGGGAACTTGTGAGATCAAACCTGCTTGATCTCAGGTAGACGAGAGCGGCGGCCGAAACGCATAACGCATTGCCTGACCCCATCTCCGAAACGCATAACGCATTGCCTGACCCCAGTCTTGTGAAACGCATAACGCATTGCCTGACCCCAATCTGAGGCGGGGCGCTCGGACCTGGCGGGCCTCCCGCTGGAGCCCCTGCTCGAGCCGGCGGGACCGGGGCAGTGGCGCTGGCGGCGGGACGTCTGGGGGAACGAGATCCAGTAGGGGTTGTTGCTGCGATGCAGCATGACGGGACGAGGAGATGCTCGCACGTAGACGTCGACGGACGGTGAGGGCAACGACGCGTCGGGCTTCTCCCTGGCGGACGACTAAACCCGCCTCGTGACCTCGAGGAGGACGGGCCGACCAGGCTGCAAGGTGAAAGCGCCCTCCGGCGGGATGGGCTGCTCCCCCTGAGGAGGGGTGAAGCGCCAGCCGCGCACCAGCGCGCCCACCAGGGCCGGCCCCTCGCTGAGGACCAGCTGCCGGCCAACACAGACGCGCGGGCCACCGCCGAAGGGTAGCCAGGAGAAGGGGTGGGCGCGCTCCTCCCAGCCCGGCGCGAAGCGTGTGGGGTCGAAGGTGTCCGGCGACGGCCAGAAGCGTGGATCCCGGTGAACGACCCAAGGGCTCATGTAGACCACGGTGCCCGCCGGCAGTGTGAGCCCCGGCAGCTCCACAGGGCGAAGAACCTCGCGAAACACGAGGGACCAGGCCGGAGGGTACATGCGGAGCGCCTCCAGCAGGACCTGGCGTGTCAACGTCAACTGACCCAGGTGCGCCGCCTCCAATGGCCCGCCGCTGGTCGCGGCCTCGACCTCGGCTGCGACAGCATCCTGAAGCTCGGCGTTCCACGCGAGGCTGTGCAGCGCCCAGGTCAACGCGCGCGCCGGCGTCTCCCGCCCGGCGACAAAGAACGAGAGCAACAGCTCCGCGGCCTCCGTGTCTCCAAGCGGACGCCCCCCAGCCGAGGCTCTCAGCAGCCCGGAGAGCGCGTCCGCCCCCATGGCTCCCGCTCGCCGGGCGCGGACGAGCTCGGCGAAGCTGGCGTCGATGATGCTGCGCGCCTGACGTCTGGAGCGGTTGGCCCGCGTCGGGACCCAGGTGGGCGCACGGACCACGGAGCGCGCGTCTCTCATGAACTGCGCCATCTGCTCGTCGAGCGCCTTGGCGAGCTCCGACGCATCGACGCCGATGTCAGCGAATCCGAGCAGCGCCGCACAGAGCGCGCTCCGGTGCAGCAGCGACGTCTGCTGGCCGATATCCACGATCTTCTCCGCGGCCCACGCCTCCCCGCGGGCGAGCGCCAGCGCGACCTGCCCCGCCACCTTGGCGCCGTCTCCCGCGGGCCCGAGCCCCTCCTCGGCGATGGACCTCAGCGGCGACCAGGCCTCTCCCTCGAGAATCACGAGGTTGATGGGCGTGACCCGCTCGAAGGGCGCCCGAGCCTTCTGCCACTTCTGCAGCCGGTCGCGCTGCGGCCCGAGCACCACAGCAATGTCATCGGGGTGGCAAAGTACGACCACCTCGGCGCCCGCGAAGTCCATCCGGTAGCGGTCGCCGTAGGTGGCGCGGTTGCGCAGCAGAAAGGCCAGAGGCTCCCCGCCAAATGCCTTGACGTTGTCGATTCCGAGCGGCCCGCCGTCGGGCCCGGAGAGAGGTAGGGGCATCGCGACTCCGGATGGTGGTGCGATTCTACCTTCACGCTCTGCCTGCGCGTGTGGCCCTT
>CAZKWG010000332.1:0-8435 GCA_964556105.1 uncultured Enterobacterales bacterium
GGCCCCTGCGGCCGCGGCGAAGAGGTCCAGGAGCTGCCGATGTTCCGGGTCCAGCGTCGTGGTCACGTCCAGCTCGAGCGTCCCCACGCTGCCCCCGCTGCCAGGAATCGGGAGCGTCAGCCGGTCCGGTCGGGCGCCTGGGTCCGGGGCGACGCCGGAGCTCACCCGGAGCGCCTCAGACCCGATCAGCGAGACCTCGGCCCGTCCGCCGATCAGCGTGGCGGAGTGCTCGGCCGTCGCCTGGGCGATCGCGCGGCGGGAGCCGCCCGCGGCCAGGGCGCGGGTGATCGCGTAGAGGGACTGGGTCCTCTGCTCGCGCCGACGCGCGACGTGGGCCTGCTCTCCCACGCGAACGGTCAGCGTGCTCACGACGAGACCGGCGATGCCCATCACGAGAAAGGTGGTCAGAAAGCGTAGATCGGCCACCCAGAGCTCGAACGTCGGGGGGACGAAGAAGACATCGAAGGAGAGCACGGATCCCAGGGTCGCCAACAGCGCGGGGCCGCGCGAGACACGGCTGGCGATCACGACGATCGCCAACAGGTGGATCATGGCGTGATCGATCACGTCCAGCGCCGGCTCGAGCATCCAGCCCAGGGCCGGCGCGGCCAGGAGCATGAGCAGCGTGACGAGATACTCCGACCGCGGTGCTCGCTCGACGGCTCCCGCTGGTCTGGGGTTCGACGGCTGCGGCTCCCGTTCGCTGGTGACCAGCACCTCGATCCCCGTCGCCTCTCGCAACAGCTTGTCGAGCTTGGAGCCGTGCAGCCTGTCCCGAAGGGGCGTGTGCGTCGGCCTCCCCACGATCAGCCTGGACACGCCGCGCGCGCGCGCCACCGCGAGCAGCGCCGTGGGGACATCGTCGCCACGCACCACGAGGGTCTCTGCGCCCTGGCGCTCGGCCAGCAGCAGCAGGTCGACCACGCGTCGCGCGTCCTCGGCGCTCCGGTCGTACGAGGCTGGCTCTACCGAGACCACCAGCCAGGGCACACCCATCTGGGCAGCCATTCGAGCCGCCAGTTGAACCAGCGCTCCGGCCTGCGGCGCTGGGCTCACCGCCACCATCAGCCGGTCTACCGCCGGCTGCGCTGTCAGGGGCTCGCTGGACATGGTGTGGCTTTAGCCGAAGGGGGGAGGCCCGTCACAGGTCCAGCCGCACGCCAATCTCCAGGATCCGCTCAGGCGGCAAGCGGAACCAGGCGGTCGCTGCCACGGCGTTGCGGGCGAGGAAGGCGAACAGGAGCTCCTGCCCGCGGCCCATCCGACCCGAGCCCGAGGCGACGAAGGACTCGTGGCCGAGAAGGTAGACCGTATCATCGGCCTGAAAGGGGGTCTCTGCGCTCGGGTCGCCCATGCGCAGCGCCTTCGGTACGTCAGGCTCCTCCATGAATCCGAACGTCAGGACGAGGCGCCAGAGCCCCTCCCCGAGCGGTCGGACCTCCAGTCGACGCTCCAT
This sequence comes from uncultured Enterobacterales bacterium, assembly GCA_964556105.1. GTDB lineage: Bacteria > Myxococcota_A > UBA796 > UBA796 > CAZKWG01 > CAZKWG01. The sequence continues at coordinate 1,457 of CAZKWG010000332.1, forward strand.
CGGGACGCGCGGCTCAGAGACGAATTGGACCGTCAGAAGACCGACGTTCTCATGCAAGGTGTGGTTGTGCTGAACCTGGGTGCTGAGGATGAGCGGAACGTACTGGTCGGTGGAGGCCATGACGATGGCGCTCCCGGGCACGCGCACGACCCCACCGGTGGAGAGCAGGGCACGAAAGCGCTCGAAGGTCCAGGCGTTCGACGCGAAGTGCTCGGAAAGCAGAATTCGGCCCTTCTTCCAGGTGATCATCACCACGAAGGCCACGAGGGCCATGAAGATCGGGATGTAGCCGCCATGCGCGATCTTCACCAGGTTCGCTCCCAGATAGGGAAGGTCGAAGGCGAGGAAGAGCAACAGCAGGGGCAGCGCGCGGCGTTGTGGCCACCCCCAGGTCCTGCGGCACACATGGTAGAAGGCGATCGAGGTCACGCAGAGCGTGCCGGTCACGGCCACCCCATAGGCGGCCGCGAGACCTCCCGAGCTCTTGAAGCCCAGCACCAGCGCGAGGCACGCCAGCGCCATGCCCCAGTTCACCTCGGGGCTGTAGATCTGGCCCTCAGTGGTCTCAGAGGTGTGCTGGATGGTCACACGCGGGAAGTATCCCAGTTGAACGGCCTGGCTGATCAAGGAGAAGGTCCCCGAGATCAGCGCCTGTGAGGCGATGATGGTCGCGAGCGTCGAGAGCAGGATCAGCGCCCAGGTCATCAGGCCGCTGGGCACCAGCGAGAAGAACACGGTGCTGGCCAGCTCGGGATGCACCAGGAGCAGCGCCCCCTGTCCGAAGTAGTTCAGCAGAAGCGCTGGGAAGACGAGGCCGAACCAGGCTCGTCGGATGGGCTCCCTCCCGAAGTGCCCCATGTCCGCGTACAGGGCCTCGGCTCCTGTGAACGCCAACACCACGCTGCCGAGCGCGAGGAAGCCGTGCACGCGGTTCTCGACGAAGAAGAGCACCGCATGGTGAGGGGAGAGCGCCGACAGCACGGCTGGCGTGCGCACGATCTGAAGAACGCCCAGCAGGGCGAGGACCAGGAACCACACCAGCATCACCGGCGCGAAGAGCGCGCCTACGCGGGCGGTCCCTCGCTTCTGGATCGCGAAGAGCCCGAGCAGGATGGCGCAGGTGATCGGGACGACGAGGTGTTGCACGGAGGGCGACACGACCGTGAGGCCCTCGACGGCGGAGAGCACCGAGATGGCGGGGGTGATGGCGCTGTCGCCGAAGAGCAGCCCTGTCCCGAGGAGGATCAGCGCGACCAGCCCGCCGAGCGGCCTGGTGCGCCCGCTCGCCAGAGCCAGTCCGAGCAGCGCGAGGATCCCGCCTTCACCACGGTTGTCGGCGCGAAGGACGAAGATCAGGTACTTGACCGCCACCACCATCGTCAACGACCAGAAGATGAGGGAGAGCACGCCAAGCACGTTGGGGGCTGTCGGCGCCAGCCCATGGGCGCCGCTGAAGCACTCGCGAAGCGCGTAGAGCGGGCTCGTGCCGATGTCACCATAGACGACGCCCAGCGCGCCGAAGGCCAGGGCCAGAGCCCTGGCGCGCGCCGCTTGCGATTGTGGATCGTTCTGCGGGGAGGGGGGGGTTGGCGTTGAGCTCACGGGTCACCTCGATGGGCAACCCCCTAAGGCTGCGCCGCGTCAGCGGGACGTCTACAAGGGCCTCGGGCATGTCAACGCGGCATCAACGCGCGCCGGGCTGTTCGAGACCCCAGCGAATCAGGTAGGATTCCCGGATGCTCGAACGCCTCACCAGCCTCCTCGGCGTGGTCACGATGATGGCCCTCGCCTTCGCCCTCTGTCCGCGCGACGCCCGCAAGCACGTCCAGCTTCGACCCATCGTCATGGGGCTGTTGCTGCTGTTCGGGTTCGGTGTGCTGGTTCTGCACACGCCTGTGCGGGGTGCCTTCTCCTGGGCGACAGCCGTGGTGGACACGCTGCTCGGGTTCACCAAGCAGGGCTCGGAGTTCGTCTTCGGGCCGCTGGTGACCAACCTCGAGGGCGTAGGCTGGGTCTTCGCCTTTCAGGTGCTGCCCACGATCCTCTTCTTCTCTTCCTTGATGGCCGTGCTCTACCACACGGGCGCGCTGCCAGCGTTGATTCGCGCCATCGCGCGCCTCCTCTCGCGGACCCTGGGCACCAGCGGCGCGGAGACGTTCTCGACGGTTGCGGACATCTTCGTCGGTCAAACCGAGGCGCCGCTGGCCATCCGTCCCTACATCGCGCGGCTGACCAGGGCGGAGCTGATGGCGTGCATGGTCGCCGGCTTCGCCACGACCGCTGGGGGAGTGTTGGCGGCCTATGTGGCCATGCTGCGCGACATGGTCCCCGACATCGCCGGGCACCTCCTCGCCTGCAGTGTCATGTGTGCGCCCGCCAGCCTCGTCATCTCCAAGCTCCTCCTTCCAGAGACGGAGCAGCCGGAGACGATGGGAAAGGACATGCCACCGACGCCGCGGGAGCATGCCAACCTGCTCGACGCCCTCGCGGCGGGCGCCACGGACGGAACGAAGCTGGCGGTGAACGTCGCCGCGATGCTCCTGGTCTTCCTGGCCTTCACCGCGATGGCCAACGCGGGCCTGGGCGCCGTCGCGGGCCTGTTCGGCGCGTCGCTGACCCTCGAGGAGCTTCTGGGGTGGGCTTTTGCTCCGCTGGCCTGGGTCATGGGCGTCCCCTCCGAGGACGTGCTGAAGGTCGGAAGCCTGCTCGGCCAGAAGACCGTGCTCAATGAGTTCGTCGCCTACCAGCGCATGAGCGTCGCGCTGACCGCTGATCCGGAGTGGCTCAGCGAGCGTGGGCGCCTCATCGCCAGCTACGCCCTCTGCGGCTTCGCCAACTTCGGGAGCATCGGCATCCAGATCGGCGGCTACAGCGGGCTCGCGCCCGAGCGCAGAGGGGATCTCTCGCGCCTGGCCCTTCGCGCCATGATCGGCGGGCTCCTCACCACCTGTCTCGTCGCCAGCGTCGCGGGCGTGCTGGTGTAGACCCGGGCCCCCCGATGCAGGGTGTTCAACCGAAGTGAACGGCCGAGAGCCTCCAGCCCATCATCGTCCCGTTCCAGGCGATGGTGCCGCGATCTTCTCCTGCGGCGCCCGCGATGACCATCAGGGGCAACAGGTGCTCCTCCCGAGGATGCGCGAGACGCGCGGTCGGCGCATCCGCCCACCGCAGGAGCTGTTCGTCTCGCTCCGCGGGCTCAGCGCAACACGCCACGCGGAGCCAGGCGTCGAAGGTCTCGGAGAGCGGACCGGCGCGGGGGTCGCGCATGGCGCGGAGGTTGTGCCAGCTCAAGCCGCTCCCGACGATGAACACACCCTCTTCGCGCAGCGGCGCCAGCGCGCGCCCCATGGCGATGTGCACCGCAGGGTCCAGGCCCCTCTTCAGCGAGAGCTGCACCACCGGGACGTCGGCCGCGGGGTAGGTCAGCTTCAATGGCACGAAGGTGCCGTGATCGAAGCCGCGATTCTGGTCTTCGGCGGTGCTGAACCCGGCCTGCTCCAACAGGGCCCGCACGCGCCCGGCCAGCGCTGGATCGCCGGGTGCCGGCCAGGTGAGGCGGTAAGCCGCTGGAGGAAATCCGTAGTAGTCATAGAACATCGGGGGGGCGGCCCCGGACATGACGGTGGGGACGGACTCCTCCCAGTGGGCCGAGATGACGAGCAGCGCTCTGGGCCTGGTCTGGGGTAGGGTTGCGAGCGCGCGCAGGTACGCGCTCAGGTCTTCGACCTCCTGGCGATCGAGGCCCAGATCGACGAAGGGCCAGGGGCCTCCGCCGTGCGGGATGAAGGCGACAGGGAGACGATGAGGCGATGTCGATGTGGGCATGGTGGGCTCGTTCATGACACGCTCAACCTGAGATCGCTCGGCCGAAGTTCAAGTGCCTGCGCGGGGACAGATTGTTGTGCAGGTGGGACAATGAAGGGCTGGCCGGCGCGGGGAGGTGCGCGTCGGCCAGGCCCGCTGCGGCGGAGAGCGGAGCGCTCTACGCCGCGGAGCGCCTGCGGTCGGCCTTGTCAGGCAGGAGCGCTCGCGGGCGCGGTCGCCTCGCCCTCCTCTTCCTTCAAGCCGGCGCTCTGCACGAAACGCGGAAAGATGGAGAGGAAGTCCGCCTCGTCCAGGACCGCCTTCGCGGCGCTCACCAGCCTCATGTACGCGCTGTCAAAGGTCTGCTTCACCTCGGCCAGCGTGGCCCCCGCGCTCAGCAGCGCGCGGTGGGCCTCCTCATGGGCCGTGACCGCCAGGTCCAGCGCCTCAGTGGTCGCCCTCAACGCGTCAGCGCGCGCCGTGTCGTAGGTGAGCCCCGTGCGCAGCGGGAGACGATCCAGCAGCGCCCTCGTCCGTTGCACCTCCTCGCGGCGGGACCGCGCCAGCAACGCCGAGGGCAGGATGCCTCCGAGCAGCTCTGACACGACGCGCGGCGTCGCGCGCCCCTGCTCGTCCCGTACCGTCGCCGAGAAGAGTCGAAGATCACGATTGAAGTCGGCGTCTGCGGCGCTCGCTACCTCGCCGGCCTCGCGGTCGGCCGCCGAGCGCTTCAGCCAGGACTCCCTCGCGGCAGAGAAGGCGCTTCGCGCTTCGAGGAAGAGCACCTCGTCCAAGGTGAGGATGGTGGGGTTCGCGCTCGCAGAGGCGCGCAAGGTCGTGAGGGCCTGGATGACCTGGTCACGCTGTTGATGATTGCCGGGACGAAACCGAACGGCCATGTCGAGCTCCTTTGGAGGTTGAAGAGGGGTAAGAACCCGCTCGAGGGCATCAGCAAGACCCGTGCCAGATGGAGATACGCCGGCAATTCCTGTGATGAGGGTGACGGAGGTCGACGGAGGCCTCGTCTTCGCCTGGGGCAGAAAAAGGCGGTAGAAGTACGGGATATCTGGATGGTGCCCGGGTGACGGACGTCCGTCACCCGGTCGAGGTGCTCGATGGAGCAGGGGCGGCGGCGCGCACGGGCTCCTTGATCTCCAGGCCAGCGTCCGTTCGGGCGCTCTGGTCGATCGAGGGTCAGGGGTGAGCGGAAGGTCCGCGTTGATCTCGTCCGCTGGGCGCATGGTGTCGTCCAAGACATGCCGCGCGCGATCCTCATCGCGCCGCGGCTTCATCTGCGTGGTCCGCCGCTCGGCGCGCGTGCTGCTCACGGATGTTGAGCTCGAGGTCTTGTGCGACGCAGGCTGGCGCTGCGCCTTGGGAGCGCGAGGTGTGGGGGATGTGGGCGAGCGTGTTCGACTTCGAGTCTCTCTGGGGCCCCTCAACGCGGGCAGCAGCCAGGGGCAGCGCGCTCGAAGTGGCGCGTGACGGCGGTTCAGGCCGCGCTTCACGTGCTGCTACCGCGCATCGCCTCAGGCCTCACCGGCACCATGAACACGCCATCCGTGGCTGCGCGGCGTGAGCGGGGCGACCTTTCGACCTTCAGAGGCGCCAGGAGGCCTCGCAGGCCCCGCGAATAGAGCGGCAACCGACGCGGCGAACGATCCGGGTCTCGCCTCGCAGGGAGCGCCAGCTCCCGCGTGCTCGCGTGTGGAGGGGCGACGCTGTGCGTTCGCGTGCCCAGGCCTCCATCGGAGCCCCCCCAGCTTCGAGATCCGAACGGGCGCGACGCTGCGGGGTTGCAGGTGACCTTGGAGCCGCTCTGTGGGTTTCCGTGCGTCGGAGAGGTCCATGACCCCTTCACAGCGCGCCGCCCCCGACCCTGCGTGGGTGGAGCGCCTGCGGCGGGCCTTTGCCGCCGCCCAGGTCCCGCCCTCGGGCACCCGCCACGTCCAGCTCTCGGCGGAGACGCTGGAAGCGCGCTGATCTTCAAGGGGCACCTCTGGCGCTCCGGCCGAAGGAATCAGAGCTCGGGGTCGCGAAGAACGGTGCAGATGGTCGTGCGCGCGCGCGTGCTCAACAGGTGAGGCGAGCAGCCCCTGACTGCGCTACCCTATGAGAATGCTTCTCTGGATCACTCTCCTGACCTCTTGCGCCGACAAGACGAGCGGCGAGTCCTCTACGCCCGAGCACTCTGACTCCACGATGGACGAGACAGGGCAGCCCGACACTCGGGACACGGGCCACACGGCTCACACGGGTCACACCGGAGAGACGGGAGAGAGCGGGGATACAGACACCGACGACACCTTCGAGCCCGGGGACGGCGAGTACATCATCGTCGCGCTGGACAATGATCGCTTCGCCGACGAGGGCTACGAGATCGTCACCTACGGCCTGAATCCCGACTCCAGCGCCTGGTTCGACTCCCCGTTCGAAGCGCTGGACCCCACCTTCTACATGGTTCGCCCCATCTCCGTGGACGACGCCACGGGCCCGATTCTCGTCTGGTTTCACGGCGGAACGCTGGCCGCGGAGGAAGAGACCGAGATCGGCGGCTGCAGCGAAGAGAAGGTGCTCGAGCACGCGGAGAAGACGCTGGAGAACGAGTTTCTTCCTGTGGTCGGCTCCATGCGCCGCGGCTGGAGCGTCCTCATCCCGCGCAACGACTGGTGCGACTATTGGACCGGTCTGGGAGACGAGGATCCGGTCGAGCCCGGCGCTCGCTGGGGCTACGTCAACGTCGAGCGGATGCTGGATTTCGTGCTCTCGGGTGAAGCGGGCTACCCTGCCACGGGCGAGCGTTATGCCTGGGGGACCTCGGCCGGCGGCGGCGCCGCGATCCACGTCACCAACCGCTATGGTGGGTTCTCCGGCATCGTCAGCGACTCTGCTCCGAGCTCCATGTTCCTCTACTATGAGACGGCGCCTGAGGCGCCGCTCGGCGTGTTCGGAGGCGCGCCTTACGACGAGGCCGGCGTCGAGACCGAGGCCTACCCGCGCTACGCTGCGGCCTCCGCGGAGACGCTGATCACGGATCTCGACTATCGCGTCCCCATCGCGGTCACCTGGAACACCCAGGACACCTTGAACAGCCCCGGCCAGCCGCGCTCGCTCGTCGAGGCGCTGGACAGCACGTACACGCCCGCGGGGATCAACTGGTTCGAGCATGACTTCG
>CAZKWG010000333.1:0-8416 GCA_964556105.1 uncultured Enterobacterales bacterium
GCTGCCGTCGCCTGCTTGACCGCTTCGAATACCAGACCCGCCGCGTCGCCGCCCGCGCCGCCGCCGCCCGCGCGCAGGGGGGCGAGGTGGGCCCACGCCGGCAGGTTGCCGGGGGCGGGCGCGCGGTCGAAGATGGAGGGCGCCCCGGCGGGCTTCGCGGCCGCGACGGGCTTCGCGGGTGGCGGGGGAGGCGCAGGGGCGGGCGCGGGGGCCGGCGCAGGCGCGGGGGCCGGCGCCGCCTGAGCGCGCGCCGCGGCGGCCTTGCCGAGCTGCCGGGCGAGCTCCGCAGGATCGACGGTCGGCGCAGCAGGCGGTGGCGCCGGCGCCGGCACGGGAGGCGGCGCGGCGACCTGCTCAGGCTCCTCCGGCGGGAGGATCGGGTTGGCAGGGGCGCTCGCCGCGCTCTGGGTGGCCCCGACCGTGTCGGGGACATCAAAGAGCGAGGAGAGAGGGTCGAAGGACTTTGGCTTGGTAGGCATGGCGGATAGTCTTTACCCGATGCTCTCCCCTTCATGCAATCCCCTCCCGTGGGAGCCCCTCGCAGCGCAGGGGGAAGTCCCGCTCCTGGTCGTCCGACACGCTCAGACCGCGTGGAACCGCGAGCGCCGAATGCTGGGCCGCTCCGACATCCCGCTGGACGAGGAGGGGCGCGCGCAGGCGGCCGCGCTCGCCGCCTGGACCGAGGACCTCCCGCTCAGCCGCGTCTACGCGAGCCCGCTCCAGCGCGCGATGCAGACCGCCCAGGCCCTCGCGGCGCCGCGAGGGCTCCCGGTCGAGCCGGTGCCCGGCCTCGTCGAGCTCGACCAGGGGGAGCTGGACGGTCAGCGGTCCTCGACCCTGCTGGAGCGCTACGCGGACTTCTTCGCGGCCTGGCGCGCGGACCCCGGCGTGGCGCGCGTGCCGGGCGGGGAGACCCTGGGGGAGTGCCAGCGTCGCTCCTGGGACGCCCTGCACGCGCTGCTCCCCGCGCAGCGCCCAGGTCCTCCCGTGCTCATCGTGGTCCACCAGATGGTGCTGGCCTCACTGCTCTGCCAGGTCCTCGACCTGCCCCTGCGGCACTATTCTATGCTCAGCCAGCAGAACACGGCGATGAACCTGCTCGCCTGGTCGGGCGGGCGCCTGCGGGTGGTCGCCCTCAACCTCTGCCCTCACCTGCCGCCGGCGCGCTCGACCGCGGCCTGAGTCAGCCTCCGCTCGCCGCGAGCGCCGCCTGCATCTTCGGCAGGAACTCCGGCGCCGGGATGAAGCCGGTCACCGTCAGGTCGTGCAGGGTCGTGCCATCGGGCTTGAGGAACTTCACGGTCGGCAGACCGGCGACCTCGTACTTCTCCACGAGCGCCTTGACCACCGGGTCATCGCCGCGCGTGGCGTCGATCATCAAGGTCACCATCTTCTCGGACTCCGCGATCACGGCCGGGTCCGTGTAGGTGAAGTGCTCGAGCTCCTTGCAGGCCGCGCACCAGTCGGCCGTGAAGTCGATCATCACGGGCTTGCCCTCGGCCAGCGCCCGCGCCAGCGCGGAGGGCTCGTCGCTCCCCCAGACGACCCCGGCCTTCTCGGTCGCGGCCCCGCTCCCCACGCCCGCCAGGCTGACCGCCGGCAGGATGAAGCCGCGGGTGATCAGCACGCCGAGCAGCAGGTAGGCGCCGACCAGCACGCCCACCACCGTGTACAGCTTGCGGCCGCGCGCCACCCAGAAGCCATGCTCCTCGTCGTTCTCCGGCCAGGCGAAGACCCCCGTGACCAGCAGCATCGCGGCGGCGATGAGGGCCGTGACCGTCTCCGAGAGGTGCGGGGACAGGAAGTAGAGCGCCCCGGCCCACATGACGAGCCCAAACGACTTCTTTACGGTCTCCATCCAGGCGCCGGGCCGCAGCAGCGTGGTGGAGAAGGCCCCCGCCACGATGAAGATCATGCCCATGCCCAGCGAGAAGACCGCCATCAACGCGGCGCCCAGGCCGATCTCACCCTGCTTGCTGATCAGCGCGATGATCGAGAGCAGCACGGGGCCCGAGCAGGGCCCGGCGACCAGCGCGCCGACCATGCCGATGACGAAGGCGCCCGTGTAGCCGGAGCCGCCGTACTCCGAGAGCTTCGTCTGAATGGAGGCCGGCATGCCCAGGTCGAAGAGGCCGAACATGGCCAGCCCCATGGCGAAGAAGAAGAGCGCGACGGCCGCGACCACGGTGACGCTCTGCATCCAGGAGCCGAACATCCAGCCGAAGACGCCCGCGCCCACGCCCAGCGCCGTGTAGACCAGGGCCAGGCCCGCCACATAGGTCGCCGCCAGAGAGATGGCCTGCACGCGGCTGCCCGCGCTGCGCGCCCCGATGATCCCGATGGTGATGGGCACCATCGGCAGCACGCAGGGGGTCAGGCTCACGCCGACGCCCGCGGCGAAGACCAGCGCCAGGAGCGGGAGCAACCCGGCCTCGCGCGCCACCGCCAGGGCGTCCTTCGAGCCGCCGGCCGCGCCGCCGCTTGCGGTGGCGCCCGCGCTGGCCTCGGCCACCGGCCCACCGGCCCCGGCCGTCAGGCTGACGGTGACCGGGAAGTCCGTCGGCATCAGGCAGAGCCCCTCCTTGCAGGCCTGGATGTTCACCAGCAGGTCGAGCTGCTGCGCGCCCGTCAGGCCGTTGACCGGCACCCGGATGGTGAAGTCCGTGGCGATGTCCGTCCGGGTGAAGCCGGTGGCCGGATCGGTGTAGGGCTCGCCCGGCGGCAGCTCTGGCGCGCCCAGGGTGAGCGGGCCGCCCTCTTTCGCCAGGTAGACCCCGAAGAGATCGCGGTTGGCATGCCAACCGTCCGCCAGATCGACGTCGATGACGGCCACGCCCGGCTGCGCCGCGCCCGCGCTGACCCGAACGACCTTGTCGGGCGAGGGCGGAGCGGACGGATCGGCCACGACCTCCACGCCGGCCTGCGCGGTCAGCGCCACGCCATCGGCCGGCGCGGCGGCAGCGGCGGCGCCCCCTCCCCCCGGCTGGACGAGGACGGTGGCCTCCACCTTGTCGGTGGCCGGCATGTAGCAGAGGGTCTCTTTGCAGCCCTGGTAGCGGAAGGTCAGGGCGGCGATGTAGCTGCCCTCCTTCTGGGGCGCCGTGACCGGGACCTCGACGATCACGTCCTGGTCGAACTGCTCGCGCAGCGAGCCCGGGTTCAGCGGATCGGGCTTGTGCTCGCCGGGCGGGAAGCTGGGCTCGCCGAAGCTCAGGCCAGCCGCGTCGGTGACCTTGACCTCCATCATGTCCCGGAAGACATGGAATTCGGTCGGCACCGCCAGCGTCAGCGTCACCACCCCCTTCGCGCCGGGGGCCAGGGTGACGCCCTCGGCCTTCACGAAGAAGGGGTTCTTGACGGGCGCAGCGTGCGCCACCGTCGCGAGCAGCCAGCCCGCCAGGAGCACCCAGATCGATATCAGGCGGGCCAAGGGACCTCCTCGCAGGATCGCTCTCTCAGCTTACTCGGCCGTGCGCGCGAGCGCGAGCAGCGTCCTGCTGGCGATGCCCGCGGCCTCGAAATCTACCCCGGTCTCTTCGAGCAGGGCCATCCCACGCTCGGGATCTACCTTCTGATAGGCGACCTGCACAGAGTAGTCGGGATCCTTCTCGATGTCCCAGCCCGTCCCCTTGACCATCTCCGAGGGGTAGCTGCGGCTCAAGGCGCGGTCGATGTCGGGCCCGTGCTCCGCGGCGTTGAGCGAGACCACCGCGAGCAGATCGCTCGCGCTCTTCACGTCCTCGAAGGTGGTCATCCCTGACGCGAGGTAGGCCGCCAGCATCTTCGTCGTCATGTCCGGCTCGACGAAGGAGCGCATCAGGCCATAGGCCACGAAGTCCTCGTAGAGGAGGTGGTGGTTGGTCACCTTCGCGGTGGTGTTGGCCTTGATCGCGGCCTTGCGCGGCGAGACCGCGTAGCGCAGGTAGTAGCCGCCGCCCGCGTAGGGGACGGCGCGAGCGTGGTAGGGCTGCGAGAGGTCCTGCACGTAGTGCGTTCCCCAGGCGGTGAACCGATAGCCCCAGTAGGGGTGGCCGGTGGAGAAGGCCAGGCGCGCGAGGCGCAGGAACAGCTCGACCCGGTCGAGCATCATGCCTTCCAGCATCTCCGGGGCGAACTTCTTCACCAGGAAATTCTCGTGCATGAACTGGATGTGGAAGGGGGCCTTCGTCCCCTCCCCGTCCGCCTTGCCGTAGGGCTGCTTCCCGTAGCCGTAGCTCTCGATGGCCCAGAGGCCGCGGTCCATCTGCCAGTCCGGCTCGTCGGCGAAGGTGCTCAGCACGGAGCGCCCGGAGACCTGCTGTCCCGTGACGTCCTCGAAGACCATCGGCATCGGCGGCTTCTCCGACAGCCCCGACCAGACGCTGGAGGGCGCGACCGTCGGCAGGGAGGGCTGCTGGCCCGGCATCAGCCGGCGCACCAGGGCGAAGCTGGACTCCGGGTTGAGCCGGGCCGCGCGCAGGAAGGTGGCGAGCGTGGGATCGGCCGCGTCGAAGCGCTGGGCCTTGAAGCGCTGGCTGCCCGTGCTGCCCAGCCAGACGTAGTAGTCGTCGAAGAGCCGCTCCAAGGCCGGCGCCTGGTCCGTGAGGAAGGCCTCGAGGGGCTCGACCGCGACCTTGTCCTCGACGAAAGCGACCCCAGGGTTGGTAAACGCCCGATCGGAGAGGAGGTAGTGCTCACCCCAGGCGTGCGCTCGCGGAGAGAGCCCGATGAACCCGAGGAGCAGAGCGGCGAAGCGACGTGATCCGGTGCTCATGATGCCTCCGATGGTCGAGTCGGTGCTCCTTAGCCCGCTGCGGCCGAGCCCGCCTCAGGAGGTTAGCTGTCCATGATGCCCTCGAGCGCGCCCGATCACCGATACCGCGGCGTCGTCGTCGTGATCCCTGCCCTGAACGAGGAGCAGAGCCTCCCGCTGGTGCTGGCTGCGCTCCCGCCCGTGGGCGCGGTCATCGTCGTGGACAACGGCAGCACGGATCGCACGGCCGAGGTGGCGCGGGCGGCGGGGGCCGAGGTCATCGCCGAGCCGCGGCGGGGCTACGGCAGCGCCTGCCTGGCGGGGATCGCGCGCGCCCGAGCGCTCGGGGCCGAGATCCTGGTCATCCTGGACGCGGACTTCTCCGATCATCCGGACGAGCTCCCGCTCCTGGTGGACCCCGTCCTGGACGGCCGCGCCGACATGGTCCTGGGGGAGCGGAACAGCAAGGCCGAGCGGGGCGCGATCCTGCCGCACCAGCGCTTCGGAAATCATCTCGCGACCTTCCTCATCGGCCGCGTCACCGGCCACCGCTACCGGGACATGGGCCCCTTCCGCGCCGTGCGCATGTCCTCCCTGCTGGCGCTCGACATGCAGGACACCAGCTATGGGTGGAACGTCGAGATGCAGATGAAGGCCGTGCGCGCCCGGATGCGCGTGCTGGAGGTGCCCGTCCAGTACCGCAAGCGCGTGGGCGAGTCGAAGATCAGCGGCACCATCCGCGGATCGCTCCGCGCGGGCGTGAAGATCATCGAGGCGGTGAGGACCTACGCGTGATCGCCGCCCGCGTGGTCGTGCTCACCCGCACGCCTGAGCCCGGACGGGTCAAGACGCGCCTGATCCCGGCCCTGGGGGCGGAGGGCGCCGCGCGGCTGCACGAGGCGCTGGCGATGGAGACCGTGACGCGCGCGCTGGCGAGCGGCCTGCCCGTAGACGTGGCCCTGGATGGCGCGCCCGAGCACCCCTTCGCCCGCGCCCTCCACGCGCTCGGCGCCACGATCCTCCCCCAGGGAGGCGGTGATCTCGGCGCGCGCCTGGCGCGGGCGCTGGAGGGGCCACAGCGCCGCATCGCGCTGGGCACCGACTGCGTGGGCTTCGATCCCGCCTGGCTCGCGGCGGCCGCCCGGGACCCGGCCGACCTCCTCCTGGGGCCCGCCGAGGACGGCGGCTACTGGACCATCGGCGTCCGCCCACCCCTTCCGGCGCTCTTCGACGACATGCCCTGGTCCACGCCCCAGGTGCTCGCCGCCACCCTCGCGCGCGCCGAGCGGCTCGGCCTCGCGGTCACCCAGCTGCCGACCTGTTACGACATCGACACGCCTGCAGACCTCACCCGTCTGCGAGACGACCCCGCCTGCCCTCCCTCCCTCCTGTCCCTCCTTGGGCTCCTGCCCCTCCTCGGGGCGCCCTGACTCGGACCTCCCATGCCCCTCGTCAGCTCCCTCCCCTCCCCTCTCCGCACCATCCACATCATGGGCGTCGGCGGCACCGCGATGGCGGCGCTGGCCAGCATGCTCGTGGACGCGGGCTACACGGTCACCGGCTCGGACACGGCCGTCTACCCGCCGATGAGCGACGTGCTCGCCCGCCTGGGCATCCGCGTGATGCAAGGCTACAAAGCGGAGAACCTCGCCCATCGCCCCGATCTGGTCGTGGTCGGCAACGTCATCCGCCCGACCTATGAGGAGGCCGAGGCCCTGCTGGCCTCCGACCTGCCCTATGTGAGCTTCCCCGCCCTGCTCGGGATGCTCTTCCTCGAGCGGCACCGCAGCCTGGTGGTGGCCGGCACGCACGGAAAGACCACGACCACCGCCCTCGCCGCCTGGCTGCTGGAGTCCGCTGGACGCGACCCCGGCTACCTGATCGGCGGTCAGCCGCTCAACCTCGAGCGCACGGCGCGCGACGGCAAGGGCCAGCCCTTCGTCATCGAGGGGGACGAGTACGACACGGCCTTCTTCGACAAGGGGCCGAAATTCCTGCACTATCGGCCGCGCGCCGCCATCCTGACCAGCGTGGAGTTCGACCACGCCGACATCTACCGCGACCTCGACCACGTCAAGGAGAGCTTCAAGCGCTTCGTCCACCTCATCCCGGAGGACGGCTGCCTGGTCGCCTGGTGGCCCTCGGACGCGGTCGTCGAGGTGGCCCGCGAGGCCCGCTGCGAGCTGCGCCGCTACGGCCCCGAGCAGGACTGGGAGGGCCGGGTGGAGGGTGTGGACCACAGCACCGGCACCATGCAGTTCTCCGTGCTGCGCGAGGGGAAGCGCTTCGGCACCTTCTCCTCCTGCATGGTCGGCGAGCACAACCTCTACAACCAGGTCGCCGTCGTCGCGCTGCTCGACCGCGAGGGCCTCAGCGTCGCCGAGATGGCGAAGGGCTTCGCCTCCTTCCGCGGCGTCAAACGCCGGCAGGAGATCATCGGCGAGCCGGGCGGCGTCACCGTCATCGACGACTTCGCCCACCACCCCACCGCCGTCAAGCTGACCCTGGAGGCGCTGCGCCTGCGCTTCGGGCAGCGCCGCCTCTGGGCCATCTTCGAGCCGCGCTCGAACACCAGCCGCCGCGCCGTCTTCCAGGACGAGTACGCGCGCGCCTTCGACGAGGCGGACCTCATCGTCATCGCCCCGCCCGTGGACCTCGCGCGCATCGCCGAGACCGAGCGCTTCGACCCGAACCGCATGGTCACCGAGCTTCGCGCCCGCGGCAAAGAGGCCTTTCTGGCGCGGCTCCCGCCCACCGCGGACGGCGCGCCCCCGCCCGGCGGCAACGCCGAGGCTGAGGCCATCGCCGCCTCCATCACCGCCACGGTCGCCGCCAACGCGCTGCCGGAGGACGTGGTGGCCGTTCTGTCCAACGGCGGCTTCGGCGGCCTGCATCGACGGCTGCTCGCGGCCCTGGCCAGCGAGGGCGGCGAAAAAAAGAGCGGCCCTGTACTTGTCAAGGATTCGAGCTGATCCTGGGGCGATGGAAGGGGCTTGTTGGAGGCTCCCTCCGGGAGCGCCGCGGGCGAAGCGGACAGATTTTGGCCTCGTCGATTTGCGCCCTCCGATGGGCACCCATAGTCTGACTGTGAAGCCGAGACGCGCTTCCCGACCTCTCCCGCACCCATCATCCCCTCCGCCCGCCCGGCCCACCCGGCTGGAAATTCAGGAGCCGCCATGCCCCTCGATCCCGATCGCTCCAAGGCCCTCGACACCGCCGTCGCCTCGATTGAACGCCAGTTCGGCAAGGGCTCGATCATGCGTCTCGGCGACCACCAGATGGCGCCGGTCGACGTCTCGTCCACAGGCAGCCTGTCGCTCGACCTCGCGCTCGGCATCGGCGGGCTCCCCCGCGGCCGAATCATCGAGATCTACGGGCCGGAGTCCAGCGGCAAGACCACGCTGACCCTGCACGCCATCGCCGAGATCCAGAAGACCGGCGGCGTCGCGGCCTTCATCGACGCCGAGCACGCCCTGGACGTCAACTATGCCCGCAACCTGGGCGTGAAGGTCGAGGAGCTCCTCTTCTCGCAGCAGGACTGTGGTGAGCTGGCGCTGGTGATCGCCGAGACGCTGGTGCGCTCGGGCGCCGTGGACCTGGTCGTGGTGGACTCGGTGGCCGCGCTCGTGCCCCGCGCCGAGCTCGAGGGCGACATGGGCGACTCCGCCCCCGGCCTGCAGGCCC
>CAZKWG010000334.1:0-8376 GCA_964556105.1 uncultured Enterobacterales bacterium
ACAGCTCCTCACTGACCAGCGGCACGGCGGGCACGCGATGGCCGGGGAGCCAGGTCGGGTGCGCCTCCCAGGTCCCGAGGTGGTAGAGGTCGCGCTGGACCACCAACCGCACGAGCCCGGCGGTGACGTGCTTGTTCTCGCCGTGCTTGCAGCGGTGCGTCTGCACGCCCATGCGCTTGAGCTTCTTCGACGCCGCACCGACGCCCAGCCCCTCGTCGCCGACCAGCCGGAAGATCTCGCGCACGGTCGCAGCCTCGGCCTCGACGACCTCCAGCGATCGCGTCTCGTCCACCCACCGATACCCGAGCGGCAGGTCGGACAGCGGCCGCCCGCCCTTCAGGATCGATGCCCGCCGCCCGCGCACCGTGCGGTCCTTGATCTGGTGCCGCTCGTAGCTGGCCAGGGCCGACAGGATGTCCTGGTTGAGCCGATCCTCGGGCCGGTCGAAGTTCAGCACGCCCTTGGGCGTCGCGAGCTTCACGCCCCACTTCATCAGGTCCTTGCGCACGAGCGCGAAGTCCACGTTGTTGTCGTCGCGGGCGATGCGATCGATGGCGTAGACCACGATGACGTCCACGACCTTGCGGCGGGCCTGATCGAGCACCCGAGCCAAGGCGGGCCGCTCCCAGGGCGCGATGGTCCCGGTGAAGCCGTCGTCGGCCTCGACGGCGACGATGGCCCAGCCCTGGGCGTTGGCGTAGGCGATCAGCGCGTCGCGCTGGGACTCAATGGTCCCCATCTCGCGCTGGAGGTCGGAGGAGACGCGGCAGTACAGGATCGCGCGCATGGCGGTGCTCCACGGGTTCTGTTGGGGTCGGGGAGGGCAGACGCCCTACCATGCAAACAGAATGCCATGGCGCCCGCCTGTCAAGGGCGATTCGGTCGATTCGTGTGTTTGGGTCGTAGAAGGCGGCTTCAGCCGGCCTTCTTGCGGGTCTCAGCTCGTTCGCAAACCGAATCCGGCGCCGCGTTGGCCTCCGCCACCACCGCGAGGCAGGTCCGCGCCGCACGCGCGAGGCGGGCCTCAGCATCGGGCGGCCGGCTATGGATGGTGATGACGGTGAACGTCTGGATCGCGGTCGTCTTTCGCCGACGGGGCTTCGCCATGGGCGTCCTCACTCTGAGCCACGGCCACCGGTAGAAGGAGCGGCGCGGGGATGAACACAAGTATAGCGCAGCCCAAGCGGTTTTCGAGAAGTGAAAATGCAGGAATTTCGCCAGTGTGTGCGAGTCTGCGCGTTAAGGGCGGATGGACGTGGAAGAGACTGAAGAGACCAATTTCTGGCTCTTGCAGGCGACAAGAGTGGACACCCGTCGGTCGCGGAATCGAGTAGGAAAAAGGTCGTGATTCACGTTTTCGAATCAGCGAGGCGAGCCGAAAACCGCGAAGCGCAGGCGTTGCAGGCCGTGTGTGTAGGGTCCACACAACACGGGGCTGATTCGCAGACTGTACACAGGTTCGATCACAGGGAGTGGGAGTGGCGAGTGGGTCCAGAAGGGTAGGCGAACTAAGGTGCGGCAAGTGCGGTTAGTTATGGGAGAAGGCGGAGATTACGGGTCCAGAATGATGCTGACTCGGATGCCCTGCACGGCCGGCGCGACAAGTGCGACAAGGGGCCGGTCAACGCCGGGGATTCGACTCTGGCGATGGCAGGATCCGGTTCGCGGTTGGCTGCCAGCCTACCCGAATGCGACAGGCTGCGGAAAGCACGAGTCCAGGCTTGGAATTCGCTGGGCCGGGCCGAGCATGTCATGTCCACTGATCCCGACATGACATGGTGGTCCCGGGCTTCGGCGCGCAAGCGGCTGGCCGGAGCCCGGCTGGTGTGAGCAGCGGTGATGGCGGCACACGCTCGGCGACGAGGCGTCCACGAGCACATGACGGCGAGGCCCACGGACGTCGAGCGCCGCCGAGCCCCCTCGCACGCGCAGCCCGCCGCGCCTCACGCCCACCCGCGCTGGCGCCTGAGCGCAGGGCGCCCTGCCCCTCACCTGGCGCTCCGCTGGAGGGTCGGCCGGCGCGCAACCCTGCGCGCCAGCCCAGGCGCAGCAACCCGTATCCTGAGTCGGCTCCCGCTGGGTTCGAATCATGCGCCTATAACCTTGATAAACGCCCATCCCGCCCCAGAGCCCCTGGCCTTCCCGCTCGCTCCCCGTTGACACCCGCACCCCCTGGTATGCTTGTTGCAAAGCAGGTTCTTGGGGGTCGCTGACCCTCAGAACCTTCAGGGCCACGCCCTGAAACACGCGCGGTTCGCTCGCCGCCGCACGTGAACCCCTCGCGAGCGTGGAGATCCGATGACGTCCCTCGAACCCGTCCCGCGCCCCTCCCTCGAACGCGGCACCGCCCTGTCCACCATCTACACCGCCGCCGAGCAGCAGCGGCAGGCGGCGGAGTCTCTTCGTCGCGCCGCCGAGGATCACGCGCTCACCGTTCACCGCTTCGTCACGGCCATCGCCAACGGCGAGGAGCCCGACCCCGCACCCGTCCTTCGCAGTCGAGGCCGCGTCGAGGCCCTCGTCGAGGAGCTGATCGACGAGCACACCGGCGAGGGCGACGCATTCGCCGAGCTGCGCGTCTCTCTGTCTGAGCACCCGGACGCTGACCCGGCGCTGGAGGCGAAGGCCATGGCCCACCTGCGCGCCCGTTTGGGCAAGGTAGAAGCAGCGACCGACGCAGACGCGCCGGCCGCCGGTCCTGAAGGCATGGAGTAGCGCCCCCTCCTTCACGGACCCGTCCACAATAGCGCGCCCGGGGCTTCGACGCTCCGGGCGCGCTCGCGTCGGCGGCCTGCGACACCAGCCCCGCTGCCGAGCCCATCGGCGTCGCTGTCGTGCCACTGCCGATCCTCGATCCGAAGTCCGATCAACGCCACGAATCGCGCCCACTGCCGATCCTTGTGACTGCCGACCAACCTGCGCTCGGCACCTCGACCGCAGCCGCTCGTCAGCGCCTCCTGGCGCCTGCCCAGGTCTGCCCCATGACGCTCAACCGTCACGGCCGGGCCAGTAGCTACGCCCGCGTCGCCACCCAGGCCCGGATCAGCACGGCCTGGTAGACCTGCGCCACGTCTGTGAACCCGGCGCGAGCGATGATCGCCTCGACCTCAGCCGGCCCATGCGCCGCGACGCCGCGGCCGAACGCGGCGCGGAAGCATGCCCTCGCGTCAGCGGGCATCGCGGTCCCGAGGTCGCGCAGGTCGAGCCACAGGGCCATGACGGGCTCGAATGAGAGGGACTCCACATCGGCCGCGAGGTCCGCGTTGAACAGGATCCCGCCGGGCTTCAAGCGGGCGGCGATGTCCTCGAAGTAGGACTGGCGCGCCCCTGCGTCCGTCAGGAAGTGCGAGACCAGCAGGCTGGTCGCCGCGTCGTGCGCCTCCATGGGGAGGCACGCGACAAAGCCCCCGTGGAAGGTGCAACGATCCGCGAAGCCCTCCGCCTCGGCGTGCCGCCGGGCGACCGCGAGCATCGCCTCGGAGGGATCGACCATCGTGAAGCGCCAACCTGGGAAAATGGGCGCCAGGTAGCGCACCTCGGCGCCCGTGCCTGCGCCCGCCACGAGGATCCGCGCGTCGTGCGGCAGGGCATGGAGCCGCACGCGGAGGAGCAGGTGCAGCGCGTCCGTGACCGCGCGGATCGCCTCGAACTGCCGGTCGTAGACCTCAGCGTGCTCCGCGTTGAAGGGGACCGGTTGGGATGCGTGAGTGGACATGGCTTCGGGATCCTCGCGGTCGTGGGGCGCGCCCGTGCGCAGAACACCCGTGACGGGGAGGAGCACGTAGTCCACGACTGCCGGGCGGACCAGACCCGCGGCAACCTGGGAGCGCACATCGGGGCTGCGGCCGAGCCCATCGGACTTGCCGCCGAGCCACTGCCGCCCCACTGGCGAGCCCTCACGATCTACTGCCGATCATTGATCCGAAGTGCCTGTAACGCCGTGTTACAGCCGAGCTGCCGATCCGGGTCACTGCCGGTCCTGAGCTGCACGCCAGCGCGCCGTCACCGCCTCGGCACCCGATCGCCAGCCAGTGCCGATCAACTGCCGGACAGATTCTGGTCCAGAACCCTCCACAGGGGCTGGCCAGCGCCCCGCTGGCGATTACAGACCCCCTGATCCCATGTTCAAGTCACGCCACACCGCGCCCACGTCAGCGCCGCCCTCATACTCGCCGCCCGAACGCGACGACGGCGTGCTGTGCTTCACGTCACGCGACCAGCTCCTCGCCTGGCACAACAAGGTCCATCACGAGCAGCCCTGCGCGCTGCGCGAGGTGAATCCCCAGAGCCTCGGCGCCGTCTGCTACAACCTCGCCGTGCTCGCCGCGGAGCCCCACGGCGGCACGCTGCTCATGCTCACGCCCCCAGGCTCACGGGGCCTTGACTGGCTCAGAGAGGTTCGCGAGGAGCACGCGCGGGGCGCGATCAGCGGCCCCCACAAGATCCGCATGGAGGGCGAGCCCGCCGTGCTCATCGGCATCAAGCCGAACGCCGCGCCGACCACCTGGGACCGACTGGAGCCCGACGGGTGGCCCGTGCCGGGCGCCGTCGAGGCGCGCCTCGATGATCGTCGCGTCGCGAAGCTGATGCGGGCCGGGCCCTTCGCCGCGCCTGTCGGTCGCTCCGAGCGCGATCACCGCGACCAGACGCTGCTCGAATCCAGCGCGCACCGCTGGTTCCGGGGGAAGGTCGTGCCCACCATCGCTGGCCTCGTGGCGCTCGGCGATCAGCCCGAGAAGCACCTGCCCGGCTGCGCGGTGGCGATCCGCCGCCCGGGTTGGTCCGATCAGCTCCACCGTGGAGCGCTCCCCTGGCTGGCCGAGCGCGTCGCCCGCGAGCACAGCCTCTGGGGCCAGATCCCGAGCGACGTGGCCCGCACGCTGGTGGTCCTGGCCCTGGCCGAGCGCGCCTGGGTCGGCCCGGACGCGGACACGCCGATCACGCTCACGGTGGAGGACCGCCGCGTGCGCCTCGCCGTTCCGACCGCCGCCGCCAACGCCAGCGAGCGCGAGGACCGGGCCTCGGCCAACCCGCGCTTGCGGCACCTCCTGGTCCAGTGCGGCGATCTGCCGGCGCTGCCTCACGGCGCCATCGTGGACAACGACGCGGTGCTGGCGGTGCTCGACGAGAAGTACCCGGGAGGGCGCTGCGACTTCGAGGCCTCGGTGACCTGGCTGTCGATGCCGCTGGTGCCCGAGGCTCGTGTGGTGCCGCGGGTGGTGGCGCCGTTCGTGCGGCCCCCTGCTATCGCGGCGCCGGTCGCGCCACAGCAGGTCGTCGCGCCTCCCGAGGTCGCCGAGGTTCAAGCGCCCCGCGCGGCCTCGGCGGTTCGAGAGCTGCCCCCCGTGGCGACACCTCCGATGTCTCCGGCTCCCGCGAGCGCGCCGACGCCCCAGCCGGCCCGCCCACGCCGCCCAGTTCCACCCCCGATCTTCCACCCGCGCCCAGCGTCGGCCGCGCCCACGTCGCCCGTGTCGCCAACGCCCGTTCTTTCACAGCCCGCGCCTGCGCCAGCACCGCTCACCCTCGCTGAACCCGTCCCCGCCGTCGCGCCGCCCGCCCTTCCGCTGCCGCCCGAGCCCCCACCTTCACTACCCGTCCTGCCCCCGCACCCCACCGGCGCCATGTCCCTCGAAGAGCGCAAGGCTCAGCTTCGCGACCTCTTTCGCGCCAGCGACCGTCCCCTCGGCAAAGCCGAGATCGCCGCGCTCCTCGGTGTCAACCGCGACACGCCTCGCCACGCGATGAACGCGCTGGTCGCCGAAGGCTGGCTGGAACCCACGGACACCAACCCGCGCTCCCCGGTCCTTCGCTACCGACGCCTCGGCGACTGACCGCGCTCCACGGCGGGCCGCTCGTGCCGCCAGCCGACGACCGGCTGAGCGGCCGCTACCTCCCTCCAACCCTCGCCAGCGCCGCCACAAAGCCCGGATCCGCGACATCGAAGGCCCCGCTCGACGACCACACCAGCCTATGCTCGCCATCGAAGAGGAAGGTCTGCGGCACCGCCGAGACGCCAAGCGCCGCGCCCAGCCCGCCGTCGGGGTGCAGCACCGTGAGCTTCGGGGCGAGCCGGCCCGCGAGCTTTCGCACCGTCGCTGCCGACCCCGCGCCGTCCACGCTGACCGCGAGCACGCGCAGACTGGGGTGTTTGTGCTGCAGCTCCTGGAGCGCCGGCAGCTCGTCCCGGCAGGGCTCGCACCAGGTGGCCCAGAGGTTCAGCAGGACGGGCCTCCCGCGCAGGTCCGCCGCGCGCACGGGCTGGCCTGAGAGATCGACCGCCTCGAAGGCGGGTAATGTCGTCGGGGCAGGCGTGGCGGTGCGTTCGGCGAGAGGCGCCTCCACGCCCGACACGAAGGCGGGCGCGAAGCGGAGCGCCGTGTTGCCGCCGCTCGGCGCGGTCCAGGCCGCCACCACCCGGTCCCCGTCCCATCCGAGGCGCGGGAAGCCGGCGGCGCGCGCCGTTGAGCTGGACCCCAGGTCCACCACCGGGCTGAGCCGACCGTCCCGAGCGACCCTGCGCAGCCGGACGCGCCCGTCCTCGCCCTCGGCCGAGAGCCAGGTCACCAGCGCGGTCCCGTCCGCGTCCATCAGCGCGTCCACGCGGCCGATCGGGCGCGCGCCGACCTCCGCTGTGGCGACCGCGACCGGGGCGCCGAACCGGCCATCCTGGGAGAAGGCGGCCCGGATCGCCTGATCGTCGCCCGCGCCCGTGAACCAGACCGCCACCGCGTCGTCGCCGCGCGCGTCGGCCGCGGGGCCGTTGACCGGGCAGCCCTCGATGCGCCAGCCCTCGGCGCCCAGCGGCGCGCCCGCGGTCCAGGTCTGCCCCGACAGGCTCGCGGCCGCGATGTCCCGATGCTCGGCCTCGTCGCGGTCCCGGTAGACCACCCGAGGCGACCCGCCGGTTACGACCGCGTCGGTGGCGCAGCAGTCGCAGACCCGCGCGTCGATGACCTGGTCAGCGGCGAAGACCGCTCCCGCGAGCGTCGCCGTTCGCAGCGCGGTGGCGCCGGCACCGTGCCCGTGATGCTCGCCCGCGTCGCGGCCGTCGAGCCAGAACACCCGGAGTCCCTCGACTTCTGCCGCGTAGGAGACGAAGCCACGCTCGCCCGGCAGGCCCGAGGGGAAGGGCGAGGGCAGCGCGAGCCAGGTGGCGCCGCCGTCGGTCGAGCGCGTCCAGACCGGCTCGTAGGCTTCCGCCGTCGACCGCATCCAGTGCGCCACCAGCGCGCCGTCGGCCGCGACGGCCATGCCTGGAAAGTCAGCCCAGTTCGCCATGAGCTCGGCGCCGCGCGCCAGCTCGACCGGCGTGGACCAGCCGCCGCCGCGTCGTTGTGCGTACAAGACGCGCCAGACCTCACCGTCCGCGCCCTCCGGCTCCTGCCAGAGGTAGTGGAGCGCGCCGCCGGCCCAGGCCAGCGACGGCGTGATCGCGGCGGGGCCCGAGGGCAACGCCAACGGCTCGGCGACGGCTGGAGCAGGCGCGACGACGGGCACCTCTGCGGGGACCACCGGCGCGGGCTCGCCGCACGCCGCCAGGAAGATCAGCAGGAGAGATCGCCTCATGAGGCCCTCCGACCCGACCACCACGCCAGCGCCCCGAAGATCGTCGTGATCGCGTCCACCTCGGTGACCTCCCGAAATCCGACCTCGGCCATGAGCGCCGGCACGCGCTCGTCGAGCACGTCCCGGGTCAGCTCGAAGCCGTCGAAGACCCTCACCGGCAGGAACATCCACCGGTGGAGGGGATGCCGAGGCCGCGCGAAGTCCGCGATCACCAGCCTGCCCCCCGGCTTCAGCCACCGCGCGGCGCGCTCCAGGGTCGCGCGCTTGTCGTCCGTGCGCAGGTGGTGGAAGAACAGCGACGAGACCACGACGTCGAAGCTGGCCTCTGGCAGATCGACGGCGGTGGTGTAGCCCTCGACGAGCCGGGCCCCGCGGCCCTCCAGCTTGGGCACGGCCTTCGCCAGCATCTTCGGATCCGCGTCGATGCCGGTCACCACGGCGCCCCGCTGCGCGGCCATCGCGAGCAGGGTGCCTGTGCCGCAGCCGAGGTCGAGCACGGAGGCGCCGGGCCCCACCTCGGCGATGTCCAGAACCCGCGACTTCACCGCCACCTCCGGGAAGAAGCGGGCGATCACGGCGTCATAGGCGCCCGTCAGGCTATGCAGGCCGAGGGCGGGGACGTAAGCCTTGTCTGGCTCGCTCATCCGGGTCTCTATCGCCGCAGCGTGAAATCGCACCCACCGTCGCAGGTCCCCGACACGGTGTCGGCGTCCTCGATGGTGCCCACGCAGCCGGTCACCGAGTCGCCGTCGGCGAAGGTGATCGTGTCGCCCTCGATGGTGCCCTCATACGGCATCCCCATGGTCA
>CAZKWG010000335.1:0-8346 GCA_964556105.1 uncultured Enterobacterales bacterium
GGTACTGGTGGGCGAAGCCGACACGGCTGAAAAGCTGTGCGTATCGCTCCATGCCGGCGAGACCCCCTCTTCGGAGAGGGTGTCGCGGATGCACTCGACGAGGTCCACCTGCTGGAACTGGCGCGCCGAGAGGTTGACCGCCACCCAGAGATCGCGGGGGGCCAGCGGGCTGGCCAGCAGGCCGCGCAGATCCGCCGCCGCGCGCTGGATGACCCAGAGCCCGAGCGGGACGATGAGCCCGGAGTCCTCGGCCAGGGGGATGAAGTCGCTCGGCCCCAGCAGGCCGCGCCGGGGGTGCTGCCAGCGCACGAGCGCCTCGAAGCCGACCACCCGACCGTCGAGGAGCCGGACGATGGGCTGGTAATGGACGACGAACTCCTCGCGCTCCAGCGCGTGGTGCAGGTCGGTCTCCAGCTCGAAGGCCTGCAGGGCCGCCAGATGCATGGAGCGGTGGAAGACCACATGCTGCGCGCGGCCCAGCGCCTTGGCCCGGTACATCGCGTTGTCGGCGTCGCGCAGGACCTCGGACGGCGAGACATAGTGCCCCTCGTCCACGGCGATGCCCACGCTGACCGTGACGAAGACGTCCTTGCCCCGCGTCTGGAGCGGCCCGGAGAGCTGCGCGTGGATGCGATCCGCCACCCGCGCCGCGTCGCGCGCGTCCTGGAGCTCGTCCAGCAGGATCGTGAATTCATCGCCGCCGAAGCGCGCGACCGTGTCCTGCATCCGCACGCAGCGCTGCAGACGCCGACCGATCTCGATCAGCACGTCGTCGCCGAAGACGTGCCCCAGGCTGTCGTTGACCACCTGGAAACGATCCACGTCCAGGAAGAGCACCCCGAAGCGACCGCCGTCGGGCTGGCGGGCGCGCTCCAGACGACGCGCCAGGCGCACGAGGAGCTCGGCCCGGCTGGTGAGGCCGGTGAGCGTGTCGGTGCGATCCGCCTCGGCGACGCGCCGATCGCTCTCCTTCCGCAGGTCGATGTCGTCGATGGAGCCCGCCAGCCGGTAGACCGTGCCGTCGGGCAGCCGCGCCGCCGCCCCACGAATCTGGAACCAGCGCCACTGGCCCGCTCGGTGCCGCAGCCGGGCCTCGACCTCGAGTCCGGGCGCCTCCCCGAGGCGGTAGGCCTGGACGGCGCTCATCACGGTCGGCTCGTCGTCCGGGTGCAGCAGCTCGTAGAACGCCACGGGATCCTTCGGGAATTCCTCGTCGGAGTAGCCCAGGAGCTGCTTGAGCCGCGGCGTGACCGTCAGCACATGGGTGATGTCGTTGTACTCCCACAGGCCGCTGGTCGAGCTCTCCGAGGCCAGGGCGAACCCGTCGGCGCTCCCCGCGCTGCCGTCCGCGCTCGCCTGCCGCCAGGCGTTGTCGCGCAGGTAGACCGCCGTGGCCTGACCGCCCTCCCAGTCCAGGCGCGACGCCCAGATCTCCGCGAAGATCCGCGTCCCGTCGGCGCGCTGCAGCCACTCGGGCATCACGGGCAGATCCCGCTGCCCCTGCTCCGTCCTGGACAGGAGGGCCCCCACCCTGGCGCGCGAGGCCGGGCGGACGAAGTCGAGGATGCTCAGACCCGCGACCGGCCCGTCCTGCGCCATGCCCAGCAGCCGACGACAGGCAGGGTTCATGTAGAGCGTGGACCGGTCCCGGAACACGCATACCGCGTCCGGGAGCAGCTCGAGCAGCTCGCGGTGCCCCAGGCTCCCGGCCGGCGCGACGGGCTCCGCCGGGCCCGTCCCCAGCGCCAGCACATGGCTGAGCGCGCCGTCCGGCCCGACGAGGCCGCGCGCCGTCCAGGTCGAGATCGGCACGCCGTGATCGCGGGTGCGCCAGCGCATCTCGAACTGGGGCGGGATGGCGTCCGAGCGCAGCTGATCGAAGACGCGCGCCATCCAGTTGGCCTCGGTCGGCTCCAGCAGCACCTCCCACAGGAGGCGTCCGACGATCTCCCGCGCGCTCCACCCGGTCACGCGCTCGCAGGCGTGATTGAAGACCACCACGCGCCCGTGCCGGTCGAGCAACATGACGCGCTGATCCAGCGCGTCCAGCACCGCCGCCAGCAGATCGGGCGACGGCGGAGCGTCCTGGGCCGCGTGGCTCCCGTCCAGCTGGGTCTCCAAACGCGCCAACGAACCTCCTCTGCATGCCCGACGATGCGGCCAGCCAATATATCACGGCCCGCGCGCAGATTCCCTGAGGCAGGAGAGCAGGACGGGGAGGAGCCGGGCCTCTACGAGCCGCAGGGCGCGCGCCTGAAACCGCGCGACGCGGATCGGAGAGGGGAGCTGCCCCAGGCGGGGGGCGTGGAAGACGGGGCTCGCGTCCTGACCCGCCTGGTCGCTGACGACCTTGAGCGCGCAGGTGTCCCGCCCACCCGCGGCCTGAGCCACCGCGTAGGCCTCCATCTCACAGACGGCGAAGCCGCGCGCGGCCAGACGCGCCCGGCGATCCGGCTCCACCACGACGCGGTCGACCGTGGCGACCGAGACGGCGCGAGCCCCGGAGAGGGGCAGGACGGCCACGCTCCCCCCGGCCTCGCGCCCGAGCGCCGCGCCCGTGACCACGCTCCCGTCGGGCAGATCCTCGCTGAGCGCCCCGCAGGTGCCGAAGCTCATCACGATCTCGGCGTCCCAGCGCTGAAGCGCGCCCTGGGTGCGCCCTCCGGCCCTCGCGGGGCCGACCCCGCAGGTGAGCACGCCCACCTCGTGACCGGCGAGGCGCCCGAGGAGGAGCCGCGGTGAGAGGGCCGCGCGCCCCTCCAGCCGGCGGAGGATGGGGATCGTCTCGGCCCAGAGCGCGCCGACCAGCAGCCAGCGAGCCAGGGCTCAGCCCGTCCGCAGGCTGACGGAGAGCCCATCACCCACAGGGAGAATCTGGGTCTGGAGGCGCCGGTCGGCCTGCGCCAGCGCGTTGTAGCGCTGCAGCGAGGCCGTGGCGTGGTCCTCGGGGCCGGCGGCGCGCGCCGTCTTGCCGCCCCAGAGCACGTTGTCGGCCAGCAGCAGGCCGCCTGGGCGCAGACGGGGCACCGCGCGCTCCAAGGCCAGCGGGTAGCGCGCCTTGTCCAGGTCCAGAAAGATGACGTCGAAGCTGCCAGGGAGCGCGTCGAGGATCTCCAGACCGTCCCCCTGCTCCAGCGTGATGCGCTCCGCCAGGGGGTGCCCGGCGAAGAGGCGACGGTGCGCGTCGAGCTCGTGGGCGTCTTTCTCGGATCCATAGACGCGCCCGTCTGGGCCCACGGCGCGGGCGAACCAGAAGGCCGAGTAGCCGTAGCCGCTGCCGATCTCGTAGACCCGTCGTCCGCCGATCATCCGCGTGAGAAGCTCGAGCCAGCCGCCCGAGCTGCGTCCGACGAGCGGGAAGCCGCGCTCCTGACCGTAGGCCTCGAGCTGATCCAGCAGCGGATCGTCCGGCGGGGCGAGGCTGGACAGATAGCTGCGAATTTCCGGGTGCACGATCCCTGTGAACGCATCGACCGGGAAGCTCATCAGAGCACCTCCTCGCCAGAGCGACCTAACGGCGCGCGGGGCCCCGGCACAGGGGCGACAGCGCTCCGGGGCGTGAATCCCTCAAGAAACACGTCAGGGACGCACGAATCGACGAATCTATGCTTGATGTAGACGAAAATCTCTTCGCGATAGATATGGAGGCCCCAACGCCCTGGGAAAAGCACGGCATGATTCTTGCACGTGCCCATCCAGAGGAGACTCCGATGCCGGGCACGCTGCTGCTGTTTCTGCTGAACTCGACGAACGCCCTCGCCGCTCCCATGGGTCAGATCGCGCTCCCCGGTCAGTACCACGGCGATGAGATGCCGGTGCAGGCGGAGAACGACTGGCTCGGGCTCTACCCGAACGCGGACGGCTTCGAGTGGAAGGCCGTCGCGCCCCGCTTCCGCGCGACGATGGACCCGGTGCTCGACCAGCCGGGCGACGAGACCGGGGTGGAGGCGGCGGTGACCGGAGAGCGGCCGCTGCTGATGGTGCGCGGCGTCGCGGCGCTTCGCGCGGGCCCGGTCAGCCGCGCGGCCGCCGAGCGCTCCCGCATGACGGTCGGCACCACCGAGGCGCTGCCCGACGGGCTCGCGCTGGTCGCCGCCCTGAACGAGGACGGCGTCTACCAGCTCCGGCTGGAGGACAAGCAGGGTCGGGTGCAGGTCCTCTGCGCTCACGAGGTGCTCTACGACGAGACGGTGCCCACCCTGCTCATGGCGGGCGATCTCGACGGCGACGGGCGCCTGGACCTGCTCATCGACACCTCGAACCACTACAACCTGAGCCGGGTGACGCTGTTCCTGTCCTCGTCGGCCGGGCTGGGCGAGTGGATGGCGCCGGTCGCGACGCTTCAGACCACCGGCTGCTGATCAGGCCTGGGGGGGCGCGCCCTCGCTGGCGAAGGCCCGCCCCTTCTCCGTGACGGTCGCCTCGCCGAGGCGCGTGTCGTAGTCGATGAGGCCCTCCGCGACGAAGCCCTCCATCATGCGGCTGAAGGCCTGGTGGGCGATGAAGTAGCGGCGCTCGCTGTGGTCGTGCATGTCCGCCATGGCCGCCTTGCCGCCGACCTCGACGAGGTTGCGCATCACGCCGCGCCGCGCCTTCTCGAAGTGCGCGGCGATCTTGTCCTGCTTCGCTTGCTCCTCGGGCGAGAGCGCCTTCGGCGGCGGGGCGCTGGGCGCAGCGGGAGCGACGCGCATGGGAGGCGGCGAGCCCGGACCCTCGGGCGCGCTGGAGCGGACCTGCGGGGTGAGCGGCGCCGAAGCCGGCGCGGCCGCCGCGCTCGACCCCAGGAGCCCACCGAGACGTTCTTTGATGCGCGCGCGTAGACCCATCGCTCACTTCCCCACAAACAGGCTAACGTCCCTGGAGGGTCGCACAAGCTCGCGCGGCCCGCTCGCGTGGGGTATCACCGGAAGGCCGCGCGCGCGGTGACAGGAGCGCATGAGCATTCGCGACCGGCTGAAAGGGTTCCTGGGTCCCGAGGGGCGGCGGGAAGAGTCGTCTTCGGGCGCGGGCGCGCCGCTCTCGCCGATCGAGCGCGGCACCCTCTCTCCCGCGGGGAGCGCAGGGTCGAGCAGCACGGGCTCGCGCGCGGTCCCCTACGAGCGGCCCCGTCCGGACCCCGCCGAGGGCGCCAGCAACTATGTCCTCCTCGTGCTGGACAGCTGCCGCTACGACAGCTTCATGGCCGCCCAGCCGCGCGTGATGAGCCGCCTGGGCCCGGTCGAGCGCCGGTACAGCTACGCGTCGTGGACCTCGCCCGCGCACTTCAACCTGCTGATGGGCCTGCTGCCCCACCCCTCGCCGAAGAACGTCTACGCCAGCGACCATTATCGGGAGGACTTCCTGCGCTTTCGGGAGCGCCTCGGGGTGCCCTCGCTGAGCTTCATCGACATGCTGCCGCGGCTGTGGCTGCCACACTTCCTGCGCTATCGGGCCGGGTACATGGTGCGGGCGCTGACCAGCCTGCCGGTGCTGAACCCGGACACGCCCCTGGCCAGCGACTTCGACAGCTTCGAGCTGATGCCGCGACACAACGATCTGGCCGGGATGCTGCCGCGGCTGCACTTCACGCCGGAGCGACCCACCTTCTACCTGCTCAACCTGGGCGAGACGCACTACCCTTACGCCCTCCCCGACGAGCCCGAGGCCACCTGGCCGCGCGTCCACGGCGTCGGCGGCGTGTTCCGCACCCTGGACGAGACCTTGAAGGCGGGGATGCCGGTGCGGGTGGACGGGCCCGAGCGCATCTTCGACCAGGACCGCCTGGACCAGCTCCGCCAGCGCCAGGTCGAGGCCGTCCGCTACGTGGACCGCACGGTGGAGGCCCTCTTCGACCTGCTGCCGAAGAACACGACCGTGACGATCACCGCCGATCACGGGGAGCTCTTCGGCGAGGAGGGCTATTTCGGCCACGGGCCGATCCTCCACGACAAGGTGCTCGAGGTCCCCTTCGTCGAGGGCCGGCTGCGCTGAGCGGCGCTCAGTCGGGCTGAACGACCTCTTCCACGCCGAAGGTGCACTGTCCGCCGGTGCAGCTCACGGTCCAGATCTCGATGGGCGCCGCCGCCTCACCGGTCGCGTCGTAGTCCAGCTCGCCCGAGGCGCCCAGGACGTCCACGGCGCGCCCCTCCGCGAAGTTGGCGCGGACGGTGGGCCAGCCGGTGGGCTTGATGGCGACCTCGTCGCCGGAGCTGACCTTGAGCAGCCCGCGCGCCATGTTCTCGCCGGAGACGCCGTCCTGCTGGTAGGTCGCCCAGGCCGCGCCATAGATGAGCAGCCAGGAGGCGTCGTACGCATAGGCCGAGTAGGCGTACTCCGTGGAGTCCACGCCGTAGGTGGACTCGAAGGAGGCCTTGAAGAACTGGTAGGTGGCCGACTCGATATCGACCGTCGGGCGCGTGCCGCGGAGCTGGTCGAAGAGATCGCCGGCGGAGGAGGCTGTCTCCTCGAAGACGTCCGTGTAGTAGGCGCCGTCGGTGAGAAAGACGCCACGGTCTCCCCACTCGTCGGCCAGCGCCCCGGCGCCCCGCAGGAAGGCTTTGACGGCGTCGGTGTCCGAGGCGATGAAGAGCACCTCCTCGGCGCTGCTGCCGACCACCGTCACGAAGTGATCGAGGCTCGCGTCGCTGTCATCGAAGGGGTAGAGCGTCGCCTCCCCGCCGAGCGCGTTGAACTCGGCGTTGAACACGGTCGCCAGGCCCTCGCCGTAGGCGCCGTTCTGGTAGATGACGGCGACCTGGCCGACGCCACGCGCGGCCACGTCGCTGGCGATCACCTTGCCTTGCAGCGAGTCCGGGGGCGGCGTGCGCCAGAAGAGGCCAGGGTCGTTGGCCGTGGGCGCGCCGCCGTCGATATCGGTCAGCGCGGGGCTGGTGGCCGACTGCGACATGACCAGGGTCCCGTAGGGCGAGACCGCGGTGTAGACGTCGATGGCGTTCGACGAGTACTGCGGGCCGAGGATGGCGGGGACGCCGATGCTGTCGGCGAGCCAGAGGGCCAGATCCAGATTGGACTCGTCGAGGTTCCGGTCGTCGATGTTGCCGTTCTCTTCGGTGTCGCACTCGATGATGCCGAAGGCGCGACCGTCCAGGCCCGCCTCGTCGTTCACCTGGCGAACCGGAAGCTCGAACGCCAGCATCTCCGCCTCGGCGGCGCTGCGGTCCAGGATCGCGCCAAACACGATCGTGTCGGCGTACTCCTCGCGATTGGTGAGCAGGTCCGTGGGCCAGGTCTGCTCGCAGCGCGGCTCGACCTCGGCGGGCGCGCAGAGGCCGGCGTCCGCGTCGCAGGTGTAGCCCCAGCCGAACGCCTCGCGGCAGGTCAGGTTGTCGGCGCAGGGCACGGGCTCCAGGCGGGAGAGGGTGCAGCCTGCGAGCAGGAGCGGAAGTGAGCCAAGGACGCGCATTCTAGAAGCTCCCCGCGAGCGAGAACGATGCGCCGCCAGGCAGGGCGGCCACGCTGGCCTGGGTGCCGCCGCCCAGAACGAGGGTCAGCGTCCCGCCGACCAGGCCCGCGGCGCCGACGCCGAAGCCGATGTCGGCGAGCAGCGAGCTTCGCGCGTCCTTCTCCAGCGCAGGCCCGGCGCTGTCCGGGCAGAGCAGCCCGTCGGCTGTGTCCAGGCACAGCTCGGTCGCCTCGGCGCGGGCGCTCCGCGCCTGCAGCGCGAAGACGCCGCCCAGGCCGAGCCCGACCGCGCCCACGCCGTACAGCGCCAGGGGCAGCGCCCGCGCCCGGGGTCCCTCGGCGGGGGCCGGGGTGGGCGTCACCGGCGTCGGGGCCGGCGTGGCCACCGGGGTCGGGGCCGGGGTCGGGGTGGGCGTCGGCGTCGGCGTGGCGGTCGGGGTCTCCGCGAGGCGGCGCTCCAGGTTGCGGATGCGGCGATCCAGCGCCTCGCGCTCCTCCGCTGCCGCGTAGGCGCGGTACCGGGAGAGGGTGTCGAGGGCGTCCTGATAGCGGCCGATGCGCTCCTGGGCGTTGGCGATGTTGAAGAGCAGCTCCGCCCGCTCGCTCAGCCGGTAGGCCTCCTGCCAGGCGACGATGGCGTCCTCGTAGCGCCCCTCCTCGTAGAGCAGGGCGCCGTTCTGGTAGAGCTCCTTCGCGCGCTCCTCGTTGGGGTCGGGGCGGGTCTGCGCGGTCGCAGGGGCCACGGCCAGGGCGAGCGCCAGAACCAGGAGCAGGGGCGCGTTGCGCATTCAGTCATCCCACGGGTTCTTGAGTTCGGACTGCTTCCAGGCGGGCTCCTGCGCGGGCTTCGGCTCGGCGCCCGGGGCGGGGCTGGTGGCTGGCTCGACGGCGGCGGGCTCCGCGGCGGTGGGCTCCGCGGCCTTGACCACCTTGGCGGAGGACGCC